>CAYGKX010000359.1:0-4653 GCA_964350225.1 uncultured Rhodospirillaceae bacterium
GCCCCTTCTACCGGCTGATGTGGGAGGACGGCACGGTCTTCGACTATGACAACGACGACGATGCGCTCGAACGCCAGATCGCCGCGCTGTCGCCCGGCGACGTCGAAGGCTATCGCCGCTTCTTTGCCTATTCCGAGGCGGTCTTCCGGGAAGGTTACGAGAAGCTGGGGCACGTCCCCTTCCCGACCTTCTGGTCGATGATCAAGGTCGCTCCGCAGCTCGTGCGCCTCGGCAGCTATCGCAGTGTCCATTCGATCGTCGCCAGGCACATAAGCGACCCGTGACTCCGTGAGGCCTTCAGCTTCCATTCGCTTCTGGTTGGCGGCAATCCTTTCAAGGCGTCGGCGATCTACGCCCTGATCCATGCGCTGGAGAAGAAGTGGGGGGTCTATTTTCCGCGCGGCGGCACCGGCGCGCTGGTCGGCGGCCTGGTCAATCTGTTCGCGGATCTGGGTGGCCGTATCCAGCTTTCGACACCGGTCGACCGGATCGCGACGGGCGGCGGCAGGGTGACGGGTCTCGTCCCGGCGGGGGGCGATGCCGAGCCGTTCGACCTCGTGATCAGCAACGCCGATGTCGTCCATACCTACCGCCGCCTCCTGCGCGACGACCCGCGCAGCCGGGCCGCCGGCGACAGGCTTGCACGGAAACAGTTCAGCAATTCCCTTTTCGTCGTCTATTTCGGGCTGAGGGGCGAGCGGCCCGACATCCGCCACCACACCGTTCTGTTCGGTCCTCGCTACAAGGGCCTGCTAGACGACATTTTCGACCGGGGCGTACTCGCAGACGACTTCTCACTCTATCTTCATGCCCCCACGGCCACGGATCCCTCCCTCGCACCGCCCGGCTGCAGCAGCTTCTACGCCCTTTCGCCCGTCCCGCATCTCGGTAAGGCCGACATCGACTGGGAGACGACCGGCCCCGCCTATGCCGACCGCATCCTCGATTATCTGGAGGCGCGCTGCCTGCCGGGTCTTCGGCGCGATCTGGTGACGCAACGCATCTTCACACCGAACGATTTCCGCGACGAACTGGGCGCCCATCTCGGCTCCGCCTTCTCGCTGGAACCCGTCCTGACCCAAAGCGCCTATTTCCGTACCCATAATCGGGACGACCGGCTGGGCGGCCTCTATTTCGTCGGCGCCGGGACCCATCCCGGGGCCGGCATTCCCGGCGTCGTAGGATCGGCCAGGGCGACGGCGGGCGTCGTCCTGGCTGACCTCGGCCTGCCGGTCGGGGAGAATTGACGGGCATGGACGCGGTCGTCGCCCATGGCAGCGAGAGCATCCGGAAAGGCTCGAAGAGCTTCGCCGCCGCCGCCCGGCTCTTCCGTCCCGATGTCCGCGACGATGCGGTCATGCTTTATGCGTGGTGCCGGCATTGCGACGACGTGATCGACGGCCAGAGCTTCGGCTTCCGGACCGAGGCGGAGATCCCCCATGACCCGCAACGCGCGCTGGCGCAACTGGTGCACCAAACGGAAGCCGCGATTGCCGGCCGGCCGCAGGACGACCCAGTCTTCGAGGCGCTCGCCCGGGTTGTGCGACGCCACGACATTCCGGCGCGCCATCCGCTCGATCTCCTCAAGGGTTTCGAGATGGATGTCGAGGCCCGGCGATATGACAGCTTCAAGGATGTGCTCGCCTATTGCTATCACGTCGCCGGGGTTGTCGGCGTGATGATGACGATGATCATGGGGGCGCGGGCACCGGAGACGCTGCGCCGCGCCCAGGACCTGGGCCTTGCCTTCCAGCTGACCAATATCGCGCGGGACGTGGGCGACGATGCGAGAATGGGGCGCGTCTACTTGCCACGCGACTGGCTGGCGGAAGTCGGAATTCCGGCCGAAGCGCCACCCATGGCGGTCGCCGCCCCGGAGAATGCCCAGCGCGTCGCCCGGGTGGTTGCCCGTCTGCTCGCTGCGGCCGAACCCTATTACGCGAGCGCCCGGATCGGCCTGCGCGACCTTCCCTTCCGGTCCGCCTGGGCGATCGCAGCGGCGCGTGGCATCTATCGTGACATCGGGCGGGAGGTCCTGCGCCGGGGCCCCGATGCATATCGGACGCGCGTCTCCACCGGCACCGGCCGCAAGATCCTCTGGGCGCTCCGTGGCGGGGTTCAGGCGGCGAGCGCGCGAAGCGTCGAACGCCTCCGCCCCGCCGCGCCCCGCGGCGATCTGTGGACCGTCCCGCACCTCCGGGACTGATCCGTCAGCGCGCCATGCCTTCCGTCTTCAGGCGCCGGACGGGCGGCGCGTAGAGGAAACCGAACGAGACGCATCCCTCCTTAGCCGACCGGGCATGATGCATCCGATGCGCCTGCATGATACGGCGGAGGTAACCCCAGCGCGGAATCGCCCGGAAGCGGATGCGCTGATGGACGATGACGTCGTGGAACAGGAAATACATGAACCCGTAGGCGGTCATGCCGAAGCCGACGGCGGCCAGCGGCCCATAGACATGGACCCCCAGATAAATCAGGAGGATCGAGGGCAGCGCGAAGAAAATCGCGAAGAGGTCGTTCTTCTCGAACCGGCCGGTACGCGGGCGGTGGTGGCTTTCGTGCAGCGACCAGAGCCAGCCGTGCATGACATGCTTGTGGGTCAGGTAAGCGACCCCTTCCATCGCGGCGAAGGCGGCGAGAAACAACAGGACAAACAGGACGGCATCAGCCATCTGAGGCACTCCTCCGACCCAGAAGATGGCACCAGCCCGATGCCCGGTCCAGGGATCGCGGGCTCATAACCGCTCGAACCGCCGCGCGGCCAGCCGTGCACCGAGCCAGCCGGCAAGCCCGGCAAGGAACAGGACGCTCAGCGCCGGCCAGACCGCTTCCAGCGGGCGCCCCATGCGAACGACGGCATCGTAGGCTTCCAGCGCCCAGGTGTTCGGCGTCCCCCAGCCAATGTCCTGCAGCCAGCCTGGCATCAGGAAACGCGGCACCATGCTTCCGCCGATCGCGGAGAGAACGAGAACGAAGAAATTGCCCAGGGTCAGAACCTGCCGGCGCGAGGTACAAAGAGACGCGAGAAGAAGCGCAAGCCCGGCCGCCGCCCATGCCGTCAGGACGGTCACGACGAGCCACGGGACGAGACTGCCGGCCAGCGAAACGCCGTGTACCGCCCAGGCGATACCGAAGATGAGCGCGACCTGCACGGTTCCCAGGGCGGCGATGAAGGCGCACTTGCCGTCGACGAAGACGCCGAAGCCGCCCGGTCCGGCGACGATCCGGTCGAGCACGCCGCTCTCCTTCTCCTCCAGGAGGGTCGCCGCGCCCTGCACGGCGCCAAGCAGGAGAAACAGGACGGCCACCGCGCCGGCGTAATAGGCGATGGGGTCGTTGGCTCCGCGGACGGTTGCCACTTCGTCCGCGAACAGCCGCTCGAAGGACGGCGGACGGACGTCCGCCCCCCCTGCCGCCCGATCCTCGCCGATCTTCCCCAGGGCGGCATTGGCCCGTGCCGCCTGCGCAGGTGTGAACGGCACGAGGGTCTTCGCGACATAGTCGACGATGTTGCGCAGCGCGATCTCCGGCGTCTCCGCGTAATAGATGCGCCGGATTTCTCCCTTCAGCATCTGGACCGCAATCCGCCGGGTGGGATCGCCGACGACGAGAAGCGGCGGCGGCCCGTCCCGGCCGAGCGCATCGAGCGGCACACCGTTGCCGACCAGGATCAGGCCGACATCCGCCTTCCCGGCGGCAACGAGGCGACGCACCTCGTCGGGCTTTGCCGTGACCGGCCCGACCCGGCGAAACCGTTCTGACCTGCCGATCGCCTGGACCAGCCTGGTCGACGTCTCGGATTGGACCTGATCCGACAGCGCAAGCTTCAGGATCAGGCCGTCGCCGCTTGTGCCGGAAAAGACCGCGGCGAAAATAAGGAAGATCGCCGGCGGCAGGATGAAGCTCATGACCAAGGTCCCGCGATCCCGCAGGAGGCCGATGGCCATGATCCAGAAGACCGCGCGCCTCACGGCCGGTTCTCCCCGGTCGCCGGATCGTCGGGCGTCAGGGCCGGTCCGACAGCCTCGAAAAAGACGCTCTTCAGGCTGGGTTCGCGAATGGCAATCTCGCTCGGCTGCAATCCCGCGGAGCGCATTTCCGTGTCGAGGCGGGCGACGTCTTCATACCCGCCATCGAACCTGCCGGTCCAGAACGCCCCGCCCCGCAGATCGTGCAGGCCACGCCCCCGGAGCCAGGCCCGCGCCGGTTCGGACGGAGGGCTGTCGAGGGTCACGGCGACCTGCTTTGCGCCGCCGAAAGCGTCGGCGACAAGACCGTCCGGTGTGCCTTCCGCCCGCAGCCGACCGCCGGCGATGATGCCGACCCGGTCGGCGATGGAGGCAGCCTGATCCATGTCGTGGGTCGTGAGGAGGACGCCCATCCCCTCCGCCCGGAACCCGAGCAGAAGTTTGTGGATGGCCTCCTTCGCATGAAGGTCCACACCAACGGTCGGTTCGTCGAGAATGAGGAAACGCGGCCTGTGCATCACGGCCGCGCCGATATTCAGCCGGCGCTGCATCCCGCCGGAAAGTGTGCCGGCCCGGTCGCGCGCCCGGTCGGCCAGCCCGATCGCCTCCAGCACCTCCCCCACCCGGCCCGCGATCGCGCTGGAGCGGGCCCCCATCAGACGGGCGAAAGCGACAAGGTTCT
>CAYGKX010000360.1:0-4651 GCA_964350225.1 uncultured Rhodospirillaceae bacterium
CATCCTCGCCCGTTTCGCCGGGCCGGACCTGCCGCCCGGCTTCTACGACGACTGGGTCCGGGTCGCCGACGAGGAAGCGAAACACTTCCTGATGCTCTCCGGGCGTCTGGCTGAATTCGGCGCGGCTTATGGCGACCTGCCGGCCCACGACGGCCTGTGGCAGGCGGCGGAGACGACGGCGCACGACCTGCTCGCACGGCTCGCCGTTGTACCGCTGGTGCTGGAGGCCCGCGGCCTCGACGTCACGCCTGCGATGATCGAACGGCTCGACAGCTTCGGCGACCGCGAGAGTGCCGACGTCCTCCGCGTCATCTATGGCGACGAGATCGGCCATGTCGCGATCGGCAAGCGCTGGTTCGACAGGCTGTGCGCCGAACGGGGATTGGCGCCGCGCGAGACCTGGCGCGAGTTGGTGCGCCGCCATTTCAAGGGCGCCATCAAGCCGCCCTTCAACGACGACGCCCGCGCCGCCGCAGGCTTCGACATCGCGGACTACACCGGCCTCGCGGCGAAAAGCTGAGTACGCCCTCAGCGGGCGAAGAGTTTCTTATAGAGGGCGTAGCCGACCGCCGGCGGCAGGGCCGCAAGAACGCCGCTGGCCATACGCAACCTGTACGGTATGTAGAGCCGCGCCTTCCGCCGTCGCACGCCCCGTTGGATGTGCTGAGCGACCGCGTCGGCGGTCAGCCCGCCCGGCGCCTTTGCGTCGTCCGTCGCGGTCATCCCGCTGCGGAAAAAGCCGGGGAGAACGAGCAGAAGATCGATATTCCGGTCCCGCAATCCGAAGCGAAGCGATTCTCCGAAGACCCGTACACCCGCCTTGGTCGCGGCGTAGACGGGCACCCTGGGAAACCCGTTGAGGGCGGAAAGCGAACTGACCAGGACGAGATGCCCGCCACCCGCGGCTGCCATGCGCTCGATGGCCGCGTAGGCGGTGTTCATCACGCCCACGAGGTTCGTCTGGACCATGTCGGTCGCGGCGTCCTGCGCCTCCGCGATATCTCCAGGCCGGGTGCCGGGCGAAACCCCTGCATTGGCGAATACGAGATCGGGCGGCGGCGCCACGGCCAGCCACCGGTCGACCTGCCGCCGGTCGGCGACATCGACTTCGGCCAGGTCGACCCGGGCCCCATGGCGTTGGGCACGCCGCGCCGTTTCCTCCAGGGCCACCCTGTCGATATCGGAGAGCGACAGATGCACCCCCGGCGCGGCGTAGCGGCAGGCGAGCGCCCGGCCAAGAGCGCCTCCCGCGCCGGTGATCGCGACATGTGTCGGACCTCCGCACTGCCGCTTGGCGCGACGTTTCATGCCACGCCGTCCCCCAAGTCTCTCCACGTCGCTGCGGTGTCAGGATGGTCGTTCGTCATGTCCCCACATGCCGATACTCAGATTTGCGAATGCAGTGCGAAGGTCGACCGGCAGGCGTTAACCGATGCTGAAAACCCTGCGACCGATGTCACCCTCGGACGGTATCTCCGGTCCGGCGCACACGAAGTTCGACCGCGTAGACAGTCCGTCTCTCACTGCGTCGCGGCGTAGTTCGTTCGCCGGGCTGGTACGCGGTCCGAGATTTCGCGCAGGAGCTTGAGACGGATCGCCTGGGCGAACTGGTCGAAGCCCTTGATCACGATGATGAAGGCGCCGGGACCGCCAATGACTTCGCGCTTATAGTGGGTATCGACCTCCTCCGGCTGCCAGGGTGGCCGGCTGGGACGGTCGTTCAGGATGGCGAGCCCGTTGATGGTGATGCCCGCTTTCACCGCGTCGTCCCGGGCCATTCGGGACGGGCGTCCACGGTTGTTGGGGCCATCTCCTGAGACGTCGATGACCCGGCGGTCGCCCTTTATGCCTGTGGCCCCGAACAGCTTTACGGAAAAGTCGATCGCGCCGCTGACGGACGTGGAATCGTAAAAGCGCCGCGGCGCGGCGAGTAGTGCGGCGGCAAACTTATCCGCCGCGGCCTTGCCGTCGATGACCGCCCAGTCGACCAGTACCGCCTGCTCGGCCGCCGCCGACCATTCGACATACACGAGGGCGATCCGGCGATGCTCCCCCGAGGTGATGGCGCGGACGACATCCGGATCGCGCAGCGCGCGGGCATACCCTTCCCGCTGAAGCCGGTACTCGTAACCGTCGATGCTGCGCGAGGCGTCGACTGCCAGCACGAGTTCGAGGTCGACACGCGTTTCCGCCAGCGCCGGTGGCGCTCCGATGACGCAGAGGATCAGGGCACAGGCCAACCACCGCACAGTTGCTCTCCTTCCCGCCGGCGCCGGCCGAGACGGCCCGCCTGAAGAAAGATAGTGCCGGTCGGCGGAGCCGGGAAGCGGAGCGGATGGCGGACTTGGGCCGGACTTGGGCCGGACTTGGGCCGGACTTGGGCCGGTCCTGGGCCAGATCAGGCCCAGACCTAAAAGGTCTCCAGCCAGGGCCGGAGCTCGACCTCCCAGGTCCAGGCGCTGCGATGTTGGCGATGGATGTGCAGATAGGTCCGCGCGATCTCGTCGGCGAGCAGCATGCCATCCTCTCCGCGGCTGCCGGCGCGCGGGTCGTTGTCGCGCAGGATCCCGCCGTCGATGACGAAATGGGCGACATGGATGTTCTTCGGCGCGAGTTCACGCGCCATCGATTGCGCCAGCCCGCGCAGACCGAACTTGCCCATCGCGAAGGGTGCGGAATTGGCGTACCCCTTGACCGACGCCGACGCGCCGGTGAACTGGATCGAACCGGAACCGCGTTCCAGCATCAATTTCGCCGCCGCCTGTCCAACGAGAAAGCCGCCGAAGCAGCTGACCATCAAGGCGTTGCGCACTTCGCCAATATCGAGCTCCGCCACCGGGCCGCGGGCCCGGGCGCTCGGATTATAGACGACGAGATCGGGCACCCCCTGGTCGGCGACGACCGCATCGAACAGATCGGCCACCTGATCGGGGTCGGATGCGTCGCATCCGTAGGTCCGGGCACCGGTCTCTCCCGCCAGCTCCGCGAGCTTGTCCGGGTTTCGGGCCGCAAGCGCGACCGACATCCCTTCGGCACTGCAGAGCCGGGCGAGCGATCCGCTCAATCCTGCACCCGCCCCGACGATCAACGCGCACTCAGCCATGGCCTTCTGCCCTCCCCTCCAACGCCGTCATCCGGCGAATTACTCGGCCGCCTCACTTTCCGCCTTGTCCAGCCGGGCGGCGAGTGATGCCTCCAGAAACGCATCGATGTCGCCATCGAGGACGCCCTGAGCATTGCCCTTCTCGACCTCGGTGCGGAGATCCTTGACCATCTGGTACGGCTGCAGGACGTAGGAGCGGATCTGGTGGCCCCAGCCGATGTCCGACTTCTGGGCATGCTCCTCCTGCGCCGCCTCCTCCCGCTTCTGCAACTCCAGCTCGTACAGGCGGGCACGCAGCATGGCGAGCGCCGCGGCACGGTTCCGGTGCTGGGAGCGGTCGTTCTGGCACTGGACGACGATGCCCGTCGGGATATGGGTCATGCGGACGGCGCTGTCGGTCTTGTTGATATGCTGGCCGCCCGCGCCCGAGGCCCGGTAGGTGTCGACCCGAATGTCGCCCTCGTTCAGCTCGACCTCGATATTGTCGTCGACGACCGGATAGACCCAGACGGAGGAAAAGCTCGTGTGGCGCCGCGCCTGGCTGTCGAAGGGCGAGATGCGGACCAGCCTGTGCACCCCGCTTTCGGTCTTCAACCAACCATAGGCGTTATGACCGAGGACCTTGACGGTCGCCGACTTGATGCCGGCCTCCTCGCCCGGGCTCTCTTCGAGCCATTCGATCTTGTAGCCTTTCGCCTCCGCCCAGCGCGTATACATGCGCAGGAGCATCTCTGCCCAGTCCTGCGATTCCGTCCCGCCAGCACCGGCGTGGATTTCGACGAAGCAGTCGTTTCCGTCCGCCTCGCCGGACAGGAGGCTCTCGAGCTGCTTCTTGTCCGCAATCGCCTTCAGATCCGCGAGGGTGGCTTCCAGTTCGGACAGCGCCTCCGCGTCCTCCTCCTCCTCGGCCATCTCGATCAGGTCCACCGTATCGCTGAAATCCTGTTCGAGGCCGCGATATTCCGTCACGCGCTTTTCCAGCGCCGTCCGTTCGCGCATCAGCGCCTGGGCCTTCTCCGTATCTTCCCAGAGGCTTGGGTCTTCGGCGCGGGCATTCAGCTCCGCCAGGCGCTTTTCGGAGGCCTCCGGGTCAAAGATGCCTCCTCAGCAGTTCCAGCGACTGCCCGATGGCATCCGCGACTGCTTGGGTTTCTGCTTTCATGGTCTCGTCGGGGTCCTGAAAAAGTCTTGTTTGGATCCTGAAACGCGCGTCGGCCGCGTCGGGATGTGCGACGCGGCCGACCGACGGTCAAGTGCGGAGGAGCCTATCGGAATGCATTGTGGTCTGCAAACCGGTAACCGGAGCCGACCATATCCTTTCGGCGTGCCGGCGTCCGGGCGGCGGGCCGTGTGGAGGCGGTGCGGCGCGCGGCCACCGATCGGCCGGCGGGATCAGGAGCGACCGCGTCGGCCCGCTTGCCGGCAACCGGAGTGACGTCATCCCCCGCCGCGTCGTCGTCCCGGGTCAACGACTTGAGGGCGAAGAGCCGCTTGGAATTGCCACGCTTCAGGACCTCGTAGACGGTCTTCTCGATTTCCTCGCCCTGT
>CAYGKX010000361.1:0-4607 GCA_964350225.1 uncultured Rhodospirillaceae bacterium
GACAGCCTGGAACTCTGCGTCCTCGCCATGGGCGGCATGGTGCGGGAGATGGACATCCGCGCCGACCGCATGCTGGCTGCGGCCTCCGCCGGCTTCGCGACGGCAACGGACCTCGCCGACTGGCTCGTCCGCACCCTCGACATGCCCTTCCGACAGGCCCATCACGTGGTCGGTGCCCTGGTCCGGCTCGCCGAAGAACGGGGCTGCGACCTCGACGGCCTGCCGCTCGAGACCATGAGGACCGTCGAGCCACGGTTGACCGAGGCTGTATTCGAGGTCTTGACGGTGTCATATTCTGTCGACAGTCGAACCAGTTTCGGCGGAACGGCTCCGGCCAACGTCCGCGCCGCCGCCGCCGCCGCCCGGGAGCGTTTTCTATGACCGACCCAACAGCGATCCTCCGGGCGACCCAGCCCTATTCGACCCGAACGCGTTCGACCCGGACCCATTCGACCCGGCCCCGTTCGGCCGATATCCGTTCGACAGCCATCCGGCTGGCCGCGCTCGCCGTGGCCCTGGGCCTCCTGTCCGCCTGCGGCAGGCCCGGCGACCCGACCCTGAAGCCCGGACAATCGGACAGCTATCCGCGCACCTATCCCAAGGGCGCCGCGGGCGGTCCGCCGAACATTTTCCGATCGCGGGGGCCCGGCCGTGGCATCGATTGAGTTGAACGTCCCGGACGCCGGCTACCGCGCGGGAGAACTGCATCTCGAAGCCGTCGCGCTCGCGAAGATCGCGGCCGACGTCGGCACGCCGTTCTATTGCTATTCCGCAGCGACGCTTCGGCGGAATTTCCTGTCGCTTGCCTCGGCATTGTCACAATTGCCGGCGACGATTTGTTATGCGCTCAAGGCCAATTCGAACCTCGCAGTGATCCGGGTCTTCGCACAATGCGGTGCGGGCGCCGACGTCGTGTCCGAAGGCGAGCTTCGGCGCGCCCTCGCCGCCGGCATTCCGGCGGACAAGATCGTCTTCTCCGGGGTCGGCAAGACGCCGTCGGAAATGGCCTTCGCCCTCGAAGCCGGCATCATGCAGATCAACGTCGAATCGGAGCCGGAGCTGGAAGCGCTGAATGCCGTCGCCGGCCGCCTCGGCCGGGTCGCACCGGTGTCGATCCGGGTCAACCCGGACGTCGACGCCAACACGCACGAAAAGATCTCGACGGGCCGCAAGCAGGACAAGTTCGGCATCGCGCTGCATCGGATCGAAGCCGTGATGGCGCGCGCCGCGGAACTTCCGAACCTGGAGCCGGTCGGCGTCGCCGTGCATATCGGTTCGCAGCTCACCAGCCTTGCGCCCTTCCGCGCCGCCTTCGGGAAGGTCGCCGAGCTGGTGCGGCGGCTGCGCGCCGCCGGCCACAACATTCGGAAAGTTGATTTGGGCGGCGGTCTGGGGATCGCCTACGATCGCGAGACGACGATCGGATTCGAAGCCTATGCCGAGATGATCGCCGAGGTGTTCGACGGCCTGGACGTCGAGTTTGTCTTCGAGCCCGGCCGTTCGATGGTTGGAAATGCGGGGATACTCGTGACCGAGACGCTGTACGTAAAAGAGGGGGGAGAACGTCCGATCGTCGTCGTCGACGCGGCCATGAACGATTTGAAGCGGCCTGCCATGTACGGTGCCTATCATGCCATCGCCCCGGTGCGCGCGCCCGGCTCCGCCGCGGCCGCCGGGTCCGTCGTGGGTATGATGGACAAGAACGACGCCGGAGACACGGGTGCCGAAATGGATGTGGCCGAAATGGACGTCGCCGAAATGGACGTCGTTGGCCCGATCTGCGAATCCGGCGATACCTTCGCCACGCGCCGCCCGCTGCCGCCCGTCGCGTCCGGCGACCTGCTCGTTCTCGGCTCCGCCGGCGCCTACGGCGCGGTGATGTCGTCGAGTTACAACAGCCGGCTTCTCGTGCCGGAGGTCCTGGTCGATGGCGACCGGTTTGCCGTCGTCCGGGCGAGGCCTACCTATGAAGATATGCTGGGCATGGATCAGGTGCCCGACTGGCTCGCGCCAGATGCCGCCAACGCCGAAGATGTGACGATGTCACGAGGTGCTGCATGAGCGACCATCCGTATAACCGCCCCGGTTCCGATCCCGCAGCGCGTCCCGAGAGACGCACCGGCGCGGAACGCAGGAAACCGCGGCAGGATCGTCGCCTGCGTCTTGGCCATCGCGGGCTGCTCGCCTGGCTCTCGATCTTCTGGGAGCGGGCCTGGCCGCGCCTGTGGCCCGCCGCCTCGATCGCCGGAATCTTCCTGGCGCTGGCCCTATTCGACATTCTGCCGGACCTCGCCGGCTGGCAGCATACCGCCGTCCTCGCCCTCCTGGGGCTGGCCTTCGTCGCCGCCGTCGCCTATGGCCTGCGCGGCCTTCGGGCGCCCCGTGACCCCGACATCCGCCGGCGTATCGAAACGGCGAGCGGCCTAGAGCACCGCCCGCTGGCGGTAGTCGACGACAAGATGGCGACCGGGTCGGGCGACCCCCATGCCGAGGCGGTGTGGCGGGCGCACCAGGCGCGGGCGCGTCTGGCGCTGAAGTCCCTCAAGGTTGGCGCGCCGCAGCCGCCGATCGCCCGGCGCGACCCCTTCGCACTGCGCGGCGCGGTACTTGTCCTGCTCGCCCTCGCGCTGGCCACCGGCTGGAGCGACGCCGGCACCCGGCTGACCCGCGCCTTCATGCCCTCCTTCGCACCGGTCGAGACCGAGAAGGTCACGGTCGAGGCCTGGCTGACGCCGCCGGAATATACCGGAGTGACACCGCGGATGGTGTCGCTCGACAACGGTTCCAAGCCCATCGAAGTGCCGGAAGGCACGCGGATCATGATCCAGATTCATGGCGGCCGGGGCGAACCGACACTGCGCTTCGGCAAGCAGCGCATTGCGTTCAAGAAGCTGGACGAGACGAGCTATGAGGCGCAGCTGCTGCTGATCAACGACGGTCAGGTCAAGAGCGGCGACCGCCTCGTCGTGCGTCAGCGGGGCCGGTCCGTCGTGTCCTGGCCCATCCGGCTGATCCCGGACAAGCGGCCGAAGATCTCCTGGGCCAAGAACCCGTCCGACGGTCGCCTGTCGCTGCGCCTCGATTACAAGGCGGAAGACGACTACCGGATCGCCAAGATCCGCGCCTATGTCGCGCGTCAGGGGCAGAGCGATTTTGTCGAGCTCGAACTGCCCGTGACCGGGTCGAAAGCCGCCAAGGGCACCAGCTATCACGACCTGACGGCCCATCGGTGGGCGGGTGTGAAGGTGTCGGTCATGCTGGCGGTCGAGGACGACCGCGGCAATATCGGCTACAGTGAAATCAAGGACGTCGTCCTGCCGGAGCGGCGCTTCCAGAACGCGGTCGCGCGCGAGATCGTACGGCTGCGCAAGCTTCTGACCGTTGCGCCGGAGCGGACCTTCTGGGTCGTGCGCGGCCTGGGCCGTGTCGCCGACCGGCCAAAGGTCTTCGGCGACGACAAGGTCGTCTACATGGCGCTGCGCGTCTCCCAGGCGCGGCTCATCATGGCCACGCGGATCGACGGCCGGAACGACGCCGACATGCGGATCGACCGGGACAAGTCCATCCGCAACGTTCAGGGCATCCTGTGGTCGACGGCGCTGCGCATCGAGGAAGGCGGCCTGTCCGAAGCGGAGCGCGAATTGCGCCGGCTGCAGCGGCGGCTGATGGAAAAGCTGTCGCAGAACAAGACGAACGACAAGGAGATCCAGAAGCTTCTGGAGCAGCTGCGCGAAGCGATGCGGAAATACATGCAGGCGCTGCGCGAGGACATGAAGCGCAATCCGGAGAAATACCGCACCAACCCCTACCAGGCGGAGCGGCTGATGACCCCGGAGGACATGAAGCGCATGTTCAACCAGCTCAAGGACATGGCGCAGATGGGCCAGAAGGAGCAGCTTAAGCAGATGCTGGAGCGGCTGCGCCGGATGACCGAGAACATGCGGGCGAACCGCGGCAAGCCGATGGACCCGAACCATCCCGCCCTGCGCTCGCTGCGTGAGCTTGGCGACATCATCCGCCGTCAGCAGCAGCTGATGGACGAGACCCACAAACGGGCGGAGCGCCGCCGCAACGGCCAGAAGACCGACCCGAACGCCGACCGCAAGGCCCAGAAGGAGCAGGAGCAGCTGCGCAAGCGTCTCAGCGAGCTCATGAAGAAGCTGGGCGAGATGACCGGCAAGACGCCGAAGAATCTCGGCAATGCCGAGCGGGAAATGCGCCGGGCCGAGCGTCAGCTGCGCGGCAAGAACCCCGGCCGGGCGACCGGTCCCCAGGGCCGCGCCATCGAGCAGCTGCGCCGCGGCGCGCGGCAGGCGATGCGGCAACTGGGCCGTCAGTTCGGCTTCGGCCCCGGCATGGGCGATCCCAACTATACGGGCCGTCCGGGCCGCGAGTATCGCGGCAGCAACCGCGACCCGCTGGGCCGGGAGATGGATGGGATGGGCCCGCTGAATACCGACGACGTGAAGGTTCCGACGGAATCCGAGCGCAAGCGCGCCCGCGACATTCTTGAGGAACTGCGCCGGCGTTCCGGCGACGGCAATCGCCCCAAGCTGGAACGCGACTATATCGACCGTCTGCTGCGGCAGTTCTGATCTGGTGCAGCC
>CAYGKX010000362.1:0-4597 GCA_964350225.1 uncultured Rhodospirillaceae bacterium
ACCGCTACATGACGCTGGAAACCCTGGCGCCGGTCTGCGACGATTCCATTATCAGCCTGCCTGCCGCGCTGGCAGACTGATCAGCTCGGCCCACCGACATCCATCCGGCTCGCCAGGAGCTGCACCACGCAGTGGGACGCGATCAAGCGTGCTATCATAATGCCGCTCGCACTAGGGTTCGCGTATCATCTTGGCAGAGCTACTTAGTCCCCATGTCGGCAAAAAGTACTCTAACCTCACTCGACCGTGGCCCATTCCTCACCGGGATCGAACACCGCGATATCCGCCGCGCGCGAGAGTGTCTCCTCGCCGAGGTCAGCCTCGTAGACGATGCCCTGCTCGCCGACCACGAAGCTCATGATGCCGGTATCGCCATAGGCCGCCGGGTAGGCGATCAGGGCGTGGCCAGCGACCATGTTGCCGTTGACCATGTAGCTGTAGTCGCCGCCCGGCGCTGACGGTCCCTGTCCCTGCAGGATGCGGAAGTAGTACCCCGCGTAGGGGTCTGGATCGCGGTCCTCGCCATCCTCGCTGTAGCCGGTGAAGCTTGCGCGCGCCATGCTCCGGTCGAACGGGCTCGAGGCGGCGCCGGGCTCGTCGGGCCAGTAGAGGCCGTCGCGCTGGCCAGGGCTTGAGAGGATCGAGGCTGCAAACTCCAGGACGCCATCGCCGTCATGGTCCGTATGTCGGTAGGCCGCCTGGATTTCGGGCGCCCTGCGCATGATGTCGATCACCTCGAGTTCGTTGCGGCCGATGCGGCGCGCCAGAACCTCCTCGCGGGCGGCCTCGGCGTCGAAGCTCCAGCCCGCCTCGCCCAGCACCAGCGGGGCCGGGAACGGCCAGACGTCGCGGCCGACATAGAGGATCGCGACGTCGTCCGCCTGGCGCCCGATGCGGGTGATGGTCTGCGCCTCGGCGAGGAATGCGCCCCAGGCCTCTCGATCCTGCTCCGCGTCTCCGACCGAGACGACATCCTGGTTTTCGGGGCCGAAGATCTGCAAGACCTCGTCCCCGTTCCCGGCTTCGAGGGCGGCGACGAGGGCGGCCACCGCCGCTTCCGGCGTGTCGAAACGCGCCGGTTCTGCTGCGGCAAGTCCGGCCGATGCGGCAAAGAGAATGCCGAGTTGAACGATATCCTTCATCTTAACGCCCCCGTCCGCCGCCACCGCGGCCTCCGCCACCGCGGCCACCGCCGCCCATGCTCCGGCTCCCGCGGCTGGCCGACGCGGCCGCGCGGTGCCCTCCCGACGGCTTCTGGAACGCCGTCGACCGGCTCGGCGCCCGCGCCGTCGGGGCCCGCTGCGCCGTCGGGCGCGAGACGGGCGCGGCGCGCGTGGCGGCGCGATCCTGCACCACGGCGCGCGAATGCGCCGCCGCCGGGCGCGCGGACTCCAGCCGCGACGGTTGCAGGTTGGATGCTCGCGCAACTCCGCCTGCGGGCCGCGACGTCTGAAGGTTGGCTGGTCCGGCGCCGGTGGACTGGCGCGCCTCGATCTTCTGCCGCGCCACCTCGCGGCTGGCGGTGTTGGAGATCGGCACCCGGTTCGCCGCCAGAGTGCCGGCGCGCGGCCCTTCGCCGGCAGCAACACGGTCGGCAAGATCGCCGCGGTCGACCTGCGGCCGGTCGCTGTCGCCGATGCTCACCCGGTCGCCACCGCCGATCTGCCGGTCTCCGTCCCCGATACTGATATCGCCACGGTCGCCGCCGCCTATGCTGATGTCGCCCCGGTCGCCGCCGTCGATGTTGATGTCCCCCCGGTCGATGTTGATGTCCCCCCGGTCGATGTCGATGTCCCCGCGGTCGATCGTGATGTCGCCCCGATCCCAGTCGATGTCGTCATCGATGTCCCAGCCGTCCCAGTCGTCGTCATCGAAGATCTCGTCAAGGATGATGGCGCCCCCGAGGATGATGCCGCCGGCGATCAGCGCGTCGCCCCATCCGTCCCAATCGTCGTGATCGTGGTAGTCATAGCCATAGTGGTAGATTGGTGGTCCGAAGATCGGGGTCGTGTAGACGATCTGCGGATCGTAGGTAGGGACATAGACGACACCCGGACTGGCCGAGGAGATGACGATGGTGTCCCCCTGCGTCTCGACGGTCTGCGCCTCGTTGTCCACGAGGTAGCCGTTCTCCTGCGCCATTGTCCTGAGCCGCTGGATCGAGTCGAGGACGTCGTCGGTCTGCGCGACAACCGCCTCGCCGGCCTGCTCGGTCCACTCGATGTGATCGTTCATGCGAGTCACTACGTCCGGGAACGCGGCGGCGAGTTCCTTGACGCTGTCGTCCCAGTCCTGCTCGGCGGCCTGATCGGTGCGCTCCTCGTCCGAGGCATCGTCTACCGCCTCGACGAAGCGCCCGGCCTTGACCACGTCGAGCGGGAAGGTGACGGCGACAAGGACCGGTGTCAGCAGCGCATCGGGAAAGAGCGCGACCGGGCCGAAAAGCGCGTCGAGCTGATCGGGGGTGAGGACCCCCTCGGTCGCGACCGCCGCCTCCAATGAGGCCGCCGCCTCGGCGGCCTCCTCGGGCGTGAGG
The DNA here is from genome assembly GCA_964350225.1 of uncultured Rhodospirillaceae bacterium. GTDB lineage: Bacteria > Pseudomonadota > Alphaproteobacteria > Bin65 > Bin65 > CAYGKX01. Next base: position 2,537 of record CAYGKX010000362.1, read on the forward strand.
ATCCGGCCGCTCGCGTCGACGCAGGGGATGGTCAGGGACATGCCGACAGCGATGTTCTCCGGGCTGCCGCCAAGCGCATCCCAGTTCGCGTCGGCGATGAAGCCATAGAGCTGCGGGTCGCCATAGGCGCGTTCGGATATCAAGCTGAGGGTGTCGCCGCTCTCGACGACATAGGCGGTCTCGCAACTGGCGGAGCCGACGCCGACCAGTATCTGGGCGGCGGCCGGGGTCAGGACAGTTCCTGCGAGAAGTGCGGGAACGAGACCGCGAGCCGCGATGAACCCGATCAGGCGCGCGGCGCGGATCGTAGGCAGTCGGTGCGAAGGCATCTGCCTGCGGGTGCTCCTGTCTCTGACCCGGTCGCGCGGGCTGCAATCCGGGACTTCTGTCCGGACCGTCTCCATGGTGGGCAAGTGCGTCGTGTGAGGCATCAAATCGCCCTTTCGTTGGGAAGTCCGGCCCGCCGCGGTCTGGTTGTTCGCCCGAGTGTGCCGATTGGCCGACGATCCCTCAACTCTGGAAAACACAAGGGTAAAGGGAGCGGATGAGACGGAGCCCATCGAGGCCTTGGGCCGGACTGGCTTTGATCGATGCCGCCGCCGTCCTCGCGGCGGCGCAGGGTGGCTCCGCCGCCGCGCAGCAGAGCGGGGCCTTCGCTGATTTTCCCTTCGTTATCTATTGCCAATACGAAGGGATCGACAACGCCTACTTCTTCTCGCAGCTTCAGTTCGACGGGCGCGCCGTTTACTTGACCCTCGACAGGCAGGTGGGCGCGATCACGGTCAATGCCGTCGCCGAGCGGATCGGCGGTGACCGGCCGGGGACGTGTCTCGACAAGACCCTGGACGATCTGCGCGCCGCTGGCCAGGCCTTCGATCTGCCGGGCTGATCTATATCTCGGGGTCATGCCGTGATCGTCTCCCCCTGGACGCCTGGTAGGCCTGCACGTATCCACGGGCGATGGACCGCACGGCGCGGCCGATCTGGGTGTAGGCCTCGTCGTCGAGGTTGGCGAAGGAGACCCGCGCCGACCAGTTTGGCGCTGCAAAGCCCGCGCCATTCAAGAGGACAATGCCATGGTCCTCGGCCAGACGGAACGGGATGTCGAGCGGGTGGATGTTCTCCTTGACCCAGGTCACGACATCCTCGCCGACATACTTCCTCAGCCAGAACTCCAGGTCGACAATGCCGTAGTAGTGGTCGAAATACGGTCCCGGTTCAGACTCGATGCCCATGCCCTCGACGAGGTTGCGGAACCGCTTCTCGCAGATGGCGATGCAGGCTTTCTGATAAATCTTGTCGGCGTCCATCATCTCGACGAGGCTGAACAGCGTCATCATCACCTGTTGCGGCAGCGACAAGCCGGCAGTGTGACTCAGCGCCACGTCGCGGCTGTCGGCGACGATGCGGTCGATGAACTTGATCTCGCGCGGCTTGGGTGTGAGCGTCTTGTAGCGCTGGTCAAGGATCTGCAGCGTTTCCTCGGGGTGCGCCCGGATGCGCTCGTCGAAAATGTTGTCCTGCGCCATCGCGACCACGCCGAGACGCCAGCCGGTGCAGCCGAAGTACTTGGAGTAGGAATAGACGCCGATCATGTTACGCGGAAGGTGACCCATGATCGATTCAAACCCGGGCACGAAGGTGCCGTAGACGTCGTCGGTCAGGATCATCAGGTCCGGCCGCCGCTCGTTAACGAACTTGACCAGCCGCCGGATAGCGTCGGGGTCCATCGCCGCCGCCGATGGGTTACCCGGGTTCACGAGGAATAGCGCCTTGACCTTGGGGTCGGCGAGGACCTCGTAGTCCTCGTCGGTGAACTGGAACTTGTCCTCCTGCTCGGCACTCATGCGCACGATGTGGAGGCCGTAATCCTCCAGCTCCGGCATCTCGAGATACGGCGTGAAGATCGGCGTGCCGAGCGCAATGGTGTCGCCCGCGTTCAGCAGCCGCTGGTTCTTGAGCGCCTTGAAGATGTAGCACATGGCCGCGGTGCCGCCCTCGACCGGGTAGAGGTCGAACTTCACGTCCGGGCGATGACCGGCGCACATGGCCCACATCAGG
>CAYGKX010000363.1:0-4542 GCA_964350225.1 uncultured Rhodospirillaceae bacterium
GCATGTGGCGCAACTCGGCCGGCGTGACCTGATCGAGGTCGAGGAAATGCCGGGGGGCGATGGGTGCGCTAGCCACCGTTCATCTCCTTCTTCTTCCGCCAGGCGCGGGCGCCGGCGTCCAGATGCTCGACCGCCTCGGCGATGTGTGCACTCTCGATGATCAGCGGCGGGGCCATGCGGACGACATTGTCGCCCGCGCCGACGGTCAGGAAGCCGCCATCGCGCAGCATCGCCACCATCTCGCTGTTCACCACGTCGGGCGCGCATTTCAGGCCGACCATAAGGCCCACGCCGCGCGCCTCGACGAAAATGTCGGGATGGCTTTCGACCAGGCCCTCCAGCGCGGCCATCAGTTCCGCGCCGCGCTCCGCCACCCCGTCGAGGAAGCCGGGTTCCAGCAACACGTCGAGCACGGCGTTGCCGACCGCCATGGCCAGCGGGTTGCCGCCATAGGTCGAGCCGTGGGTGCCCGGTGTCATGCCCTTCGCCGCCTCTGCGGTCGCGAGGCAGGCGCCGACCGGGAAGCCGCCGCCCATGCCCTTGGCGGTCGCCATGACATCCGGCGTGGCCGAGGTCAGCTCATGGGCATAGAACTTTCCGGTCCGCCCGTTACCGCTCTGCACCTCGTCGAGGATCAGCAGCAGGCCGAACTCGTCGCAGATCTCGCGCAGGCCTTCCAGGTAGCCGTCCGGCGCCGGCCGGTAGCCGCCCTCGCCCTGGATCGGTTCGACCATGATTGCCGCCGTGCTCTCGTCCACCGCCGCGCGCATCTCGTTCAGATTGCCGAAGGCGACGTGGGCGAATCCGGGCACCGCGGGGCCGAAACCCTCCGTGTGCTTCGGCTGCCCGCCGGCGAAGATGGTCGTCAGGGTCCGGCCGTGAAAGGCGCTGTTGGTGCAGAGAATGGTGTTCTTCTGCGGATTGCCGTCGACATAGTGGTAGCGGCGCGCGAGCTTGATCGCGCATTCCACCGCCTCGGCGCCGGAGTTGCCGAAGAACACGGTGTCGGCGAACGTGTGCTCGACCATCCGCTCGGCCAGCCGCTGCTGTCCCGGGATCGTGAAGATGTTGGAGCAGTGCCAGAGCTTCTGGGCCTGCTCTGTCAGCGCCTTGACAAGATGCGGGTGGCCGTGGCCCAGGCAGGTCACGGCGATCCCACTCGCGAAGTCGAGAAAGCGTCGGCCGTCGCGCTCGAAAAGATAGGCGCCTTCGCCCTTTTCGAATGCGATATCGGTCCGATTGTAGGTCGGCATGATTGCCGGTGTCATCGCTTTGCTCCTTCGCGGAAACGGTCTGGCCCCAGGGGCCGGCATCAGAAATGCCCTCCGCCCGGCCAAGGTGGCCGCGGGCGTGCCGCAGTACCGAGGGAAAGCGGAAGGCGCGAGAGTATCTTTATCGACAGGCTCGCTGTCAACGCCGCTAAATGTCCGTAATCCCAATGAAATATCGGCGCAAACGGTTGAGATGCCGGCCGGGCGTCAACTCTTCAGCTTCCAGCCCGACCGGAAGACGGCGAGACACAGCATCCACAGGCAAACATCGATCGCCAGTACGATCCCCATGCCCAGCCACAGATTGGCGTCGGCATGGCCGATGAAGCCGTAGCGGAAACCGTCGATCATGTAGAAGAACGGATTGAACTGGGCCACGGTCTGCCAGACGTCGGGCAGGCGCTGGATCGAATAGAAGGTGCCGGACAGGAAGGCGAGCGGTGTGATCACGAAGTTGGTGACCGCCGAGATATGGTCGAACTTGTCCGCCCAGATGCCGCCCAGAAGACCGAGCATCGCCAGCATCAGCGACGCCCCGACGGCGTGGAAGAGGACCAGGAAGGGGTCGTGGATCGAAATCGGCACGAAGATCGCCATCCCGCCCAGGGTCAGGGTCGCGACCATGACGCCCCGTGTCAGACCGGCCGCGACGTAGCCGACCGTCAGCTCCGTCGGCGTCAGGGGCGGCATCAGGACGTCGACGATGTTGCCCTGGACCTTGGAGATCACCATCGACGAAGAGGTGTTGGCGAAGGAGTTCTGGATGATCGACATCATCGCGAGGCCGGGTGCCAGAAACAGCGCGAAGTCGACGCCGGGCAGGAAATCGGCCCGCCGACCGAGGGCCAGGGTGAAGATGGCGAGGAACAAGAGGGATGTCGCCACCGGCGCCAGCAACGATTGCTGATACACCTTCAGATAGCGCGACACCTCCTTGGCATAGAAGGTCCAGAGACCGCGCCCGTTCAGCCAGCCGAACTGGCGGGGCGCCGGCGGTACGGGCCGGGCGCTGGGACGATCGGCCGGGTCGGCCTCCGGACTGTCGAGATCCGCGGATGCGGCGGCGCTGCTGGCGGAGAATTCGGTCATGGCCCGCGATATAGACCCCCAGCCCCGGCAACGCCAGTCTCGCGGCGGCGCGGCCTGGAGCTTGGCGCGGCCCGGTCGGGGGTGGCATTCTGCCGCCGATGACCGATGACAGCCCAGAAAAGCCCGGCCGCGGCGGCGGACGGGGCCGCCGCGCCCCGCGCAAGATCTCGCCAAGCTATCTCGACAATGCAGCCCAGTATTACCTGGAGCGCTATGCCTCTTCGGCGGAGAACCTGCGGCGGGTGCTCTATCGCAAGGTCTGGAAGTCCTGCGCCTTTCACGGCACGGACGAGGCCGAGGCACGCGGCTGGGTCGACGACCTTGTGGTGCGCTATGTCCGGGCCGGGCTGGTCGACGACGCGCTCTATGCCGAGGGACGGGCCCGGGCGCTCTTCCGGCGCGGCGTGCCCCCCGCGATGATCCGGCGCCGGCTCCAGGCGAAGGGTGTCGCACCGGCGGACATTGATGCGGCGCTTGCTCACCTTGGAGAGGAAACGGCGAATCCCGATCTCGCCGCCGCAGTGGCGCTCGCGCGCCGGCGCCGGCTGGGGCCGTGGCGCGGCGCGGAGGGCCGGGCCGAGCGGCGCGAAAAAGACCTTGCCGCGCTGGCGCGGGCCGGGTTCAGCTACGATACCGCCCGCGCTGTGATCGACGCCGAAAGCGAGGAGGCGCTGTCGGAACGCCTTGCCGAGGCGGCGTACTAGCGCATGTCTGTTCTCGCCTGATCGACCAGTTCGGACCTCGCCGATGCCGGATACATCCCAGTCCCTGACGACCCTGCTATTCGACGGCAACGGCGGCGCGGAAACGGTCCCCTTTTCGCCGGAAGCGGCGCGCGGCGGACAGGCCCCCTTCACCTGGACGCACCTGAACTGGGAGGACGAGGAGAGTTACGACTGCCTGACCGAACACCTGGCGGTCGATCCGGTTATCGCCGACGCCCTCCTGATGCCCGAGACGCGGCCGCGCAGCCTGCCGGTTGGACGCGACGCGATGATCATCCTGCGCGGCGTCAATCTCTCGCCCGGAGCGGCGCCGGAGGACATGGTCTCGCTTCGGGTCCTTATCGGCCCGGACCGGGTCTTCACCCTGGCGCGCCGGGAACTTCGGTCGATTGCCGACCTGCGCCGCTGGCTTCACGACGGCGAGGGTCCGGCCCGGGCCGGGGATTTCATCGCCAGTCTGGTCGAGGCGATGATCGACCGCATCGTTCCGGTGGTCCTTCAGCTCAGCGATCAGGTGGACGAACTGGAAGACGACGTAATCGACGGCCTCATCGGCCGCATCGAGGGGCAGCTCGCGGCGATCCGCCGCCGGGTGATCCAGCTGCGGCGCTTCATGGCGCCCCAGCGCGACGCCCTCTTGCGACTGGCCGGCGAAAAGTTCGAGTGGCTGCAGGACGCGGATCGTGCCCGGCTTCGGGAGGCGGCGGAGAAACTGACCCGGCTGGTCGACGACCTGGAAACCTTCCGGGACCGGGGGCAGGTCATGCAGGAAGAGATCGCGATCCGGGTCAACCGGCAGCTCAACCGCAACGCCTATATCCTCACGGTCGGCGGCGGCATCCTTTTACCCCTCAACCTGATCGCGGGCATGCTGGGTATGAATGTGGGCGGCATTCCCGGCAAGGACTGGCCCTGGGCCTTCGCCTTTATCGCCGGGCTGTTCGTCCTGTTCGGCCTTGGCGCCTTTGTCCTGGGCCGCCGCCGCCGCTGGTTCTGACGCCGCCGCCGTTGGTTGCCAGGCCCGTCAGTTGCCGCCCCCGTCAGTCGCCGCCCCCGTCAGTCGCCGACCACGCCGGGGTCCATCCGTTCCTTGTGCTGCTGGCGGTCTTCCGCCTTTTCCTTCGCCGTCTTGGGACCGGGTTTGGGGTCCGGCTTGCCGTCGTCTTCCGGGCCGCCCTTCGGGCCGCCACCCGGCGGTTCCTTTGGCGGGGGCATGTCGTCGCCCAGCCGGGCGGCGTCCTCGGCCTGCAGAATGACATGGGCCGGCGGCGCCTTGCCCGACCGGTCCTCGCCGAAGTAGATCGTCTGGTGCGGGAAGGGGATCTCGATGCCATGCGCATCGAAGGCGATCTTGACCCGGCGGTTCATTTCGCGGCCGACGCCCCACTGCGCGCCGGGCAGGGTCTTGATGCGGGCCCGGATAACGATGGCGCTGTCGCCGAAGCTGTTCAGGCCGG
>CAYGKX010000364.1:0-1815 GCA_964350225.1 uncultured Rhodospirillaceae bacterium
ATTCGGCGTCGAGAAAGACGGGCCGGCCCGGCGGGCGGGGCGGGCCGAGCAGGATGTTCTTCGGGCTGACGTCGCCATGGACGAGCGCGCGCTTGGTTGCCGCCGTCCGCTCGACCAGCCGTTCGAGCGGGGCGGCGAGGTCGGGATGGGCCCGGCTGGTTGCGACCAGGTAGGGCTCCAGCCGGATGGCATGGAAGATCTCGTCGGTCGGAAAGGCCTCGGCCATCGCCGGGTCGGCGGCTGTCGCGGCGTGGATCGCGGCGAGCTGTGCGGCGACCGCGGCGGCGAAATCCGGGTCCGTCCGGCCATCCCGAAGCTCCGCCTTCCACAGGGGATGATCGGCGGGTTCCAGATAGTCCATGACGACCGCGCCGGTGTCCGGGTCGCGGGCGAGCGGCGTCGGGACGGCGCCGGGGACAATCCGTGCCGCCGTCTTCATCCAGCGCCATTCATAGAGGCTGCGCTCTATGGGCGCCTCCCATAGCTGCGCGACCTTGAGCTGGGGCAGCGCGCGTTTCACGCAGACGGGACCGTCCGCGAGATCGACCCGCCAGATGTCGGAGGATACGCCGCCCGTGAGCGGCTCCATCGCCGGAACGTCGCCGACCCGGATCAGGTTCAGCCGCACGAGGGCGGCGACGATGGCGGACTTGGAGTCTTCGGCGGCATTGGCCGCACGGTTTTCTTCGGTGGTCATGATCCTCCCCGGAAACGCGCGTCATGTTGGCAGCGCGGCGCCGGGCTGTCCATTGCGGGGGCGTGTGCCCTTGCCATCCCGAGTTTCCTCGCATCGTGGGGCGCCCGCGCAGCGGGCCTCGAAGGAGCCAATTGGTGGATGGCGGCGCCCGTCATCCGGTCCTTCGACAGGCTCAGGACGAGGGTTGAAGGTTTGGGTGGCGCGGCGTTCGACGGGGTGGTGTTCATTGGAAAGAACTCGCTTCTGTCGAGGCACCCCCCTTCACGAATGCACCCACCCCCTAAAGGAACACCCCTCGTCCTGAGCCTGTCGAAGGACACGATGGAGCGCACTGCCCCGATCCACCACGCCCTCGAAGGGCCGCCCCAGCGTGAGCCTTGCGCGCTGGCATTCGACGGCTAAGCTGCGCCCGCACCGAAAAACCAGCAGGAGACGACCGGCGATGCGCATCATCTTTCACTACGACGCCGGGCCGAAGCTGGCCGCGAAGCTCTCGGACCTCGCCGAGCTCGGGCTCGAAATCGATATCTGCAAACCGGAGGACGATGCGCGGTTCGCCGAACTCCTGCCGGAGGCAGAGGTCATCTGGCACGTCCTCCGGCCCCTGTCCCGGGCGGATATAGAGGCGGCGCCGAAGTTGCGCCTGATCCAGAAGATCGGCGTCGGGGTGAATACAATCGACCTAGACGCGGCGCGGGATCGCGGTGTCGCGGTCGCGAACATGCCGGGGACGAACAGCCGCGCGGTCGCGGAACTGACCCTCCTGCTGATGCTGGCCGCGCTGCGCCGTGCGTCCGCGCTCGACCCGGCCACCCGCGCCGGAGATGGCTGGAGCCTCGGCCCCGCGCTGCAGGAGACCTATGGCGAGATCGGCGGGCGGACCGTCGGCCTTGTCGGCTACGGCGCCGTTCCGCAGCTTCTCGCGCCGGTCCTGACGGCGATGGGCGCGGACGTGATCTGGGCCGCCCGCTCCGACCGGCCTGACGCGATCGGTACCCGGCGCGATCTGCCCGACCTGTTGGCCGAAGCGGATATTGTGTCGCTACACATACCGGAAACGCCGGAAACCCGGCATCTGATCGTCGCCGAGGCGCTCGCCGCGATGAAGCCCGGTGCGA
>CAYGKX010000364.1:1825-4513 GCA_964350225.1 uncultured Rhodospirillaceae bacterium
GCGGCCGGTGGAGGGCGTGCGCTGCGTGGACAAGTAGGCCCTCCTCGGCGAAGCGGATAGCGTCGCGCTTCACAGCCCAGAAACGCCCAACACGCGAGGCGGGATCGATGCGGCGGCCAGCGCCCGCATGAAGCCCGGTGCGATCCTCGTCAATACGGCGCGCGGCGGTCTGGTGGACGAGGCGGCGCTCGTCCCGGCGCTTCGGGACGGACGCCTCGCCGCCGCCGGCCTCGACGTCTTCGCCCGGGAACCGGTCGACCCGGCGAACCCGCTCCTCGCCCTCGACAATGTCGTCGTCCTGCCGCACATCGCCTGGCTGACGCCCGAAACGCTCGCGCGCAGCCTGGATGTGGCGGTGGAGAACTGCCGCCGCCTCGATACCGGAGAGGACCTGGTGCACCGGGTGGTCTGAGCGGCGCTCAGCCCGTGGCGAGGAGCTTCAGGCCGACAATGCCCGCGACGATGAGGCCGATGCAGGCGAGCCGCGCCGCCGTTGCCGGGTCGTTGAAGAGGATCATGCCGAGGATCGCCGTGCCCACCGTCCCGATGCCCGTCCAGACGGCGTAGGCGGTACCGAGCGGTAATGTCCGGATTGCCAGACCCAGGAGCAGAACCGAGGCGATCATGCAGAGGACGGTGAGGGCCGTCGGCAGGGGCCGGGTGAAGCCGTCCGTATATTTCAGTCCGACGGCCCAGCCAATTTCCAGGATGCCCGCGACGATGAGGAGGAGCCATGCCATGACCGGTCTCCCTGGTCAGTGACAGGGTCGTCCCCGTCGGTTGGGTGTAAGACGCGGGGTCGTCCCCGCGCGGAAGGAATATCGACCAGCATATGGGGCCCGTAGGGCGGGCGGCAAGCGTCGCGCTCACTCGCGATCGGGTACGAGGTCGAAGGCAATGGAGATACGCCGGCCGGGCGTCTCGAAGGGCACCGTCCGGTGATAGAAATAGCCGGGGAAGAGGATCATCCGCCCTTCGGCCGGCTGCACGGCGCGGACCAGCGGCTCCTTGTCGGAGCGCATTTCCTCCGGCGGGCGGCCAAGCTCGAACCAGCCGGCGGGGGCCGCATCGGCTTCGTCGACGACCTCGGGCAGGGCCGGGTAATAGACCCCGCCGATATACCCCTCGATATGGATATGCGGCACCAGATTGCCGCCGCCGTCGAGCATCGTCGCCCAGGTTGACAGGCGCCATTTCTCCGGCCAGTTCTGCGCCAGCGGGTGTTCGGGATGGGCGGCGAGAATGTCGTCGCGATAGGCCTCGATCGCCTGCCGGATCATTGCTTCCAACCCGCCCATCGGCCCGCGCTTCCCGGCGAGCAGTTCGTCCGTGATGTGCAGCTTCGGATGGTGGTAGGTCGGCGCGTCTTCCGGCGGAACGCGCAGGGTCTTGTGCCCCATGACGTGGTCGACGAGCGCCTCGTTGAACGCCTCGATAGAGGCGAAGCCCGCCGGCGGCTGCCAGTCCCGGATCCAGACAAAGCGGTCAAAATCGAGATAGTAGCGGGCGTCGTCCAGCCGCCCGAGCTCGACCAGGCAGATTACCTTCCGCGCCGTCGCGTCGGTGCTCCAGGGTTCAAGCTCCAGCCAGCGGTCGGCGAGGCCCAACGCCTCCTCGTGCCGGCCGTCGGCCATCAGGACGTTCATCAGGTTGGAGAAGCCGAGGGTCCAGTCGGGCTGGATCTCCAGCGCTTTGCGGAAACGCCGTTCCGCTTCCTCGACCTCGCCCAGCTTGTGGAGAACGATGCCGAAGCTGCGCTGGGTCTCGGCCGAGTCAGGCATCGTGATCGCCGCCTGGGCGAAGGCCGCGCGTGCGCCGGCAAGGTCGCCCTCCGCCTGGCGAAGCGAACCCAGATTGTGCCAGGCCGGCCCCAGGTCGGGCCGCTCGTCGAGGGCCGTCTCGTAGGCCTTCGCCGCCTCCGCCGGGCGACCGGCCCGCTTGTAGGCGTTGCCGAGATTGTAATGCGCCTCCGGATAGTCGGGGCGCAGTTCGACGGCCTTGCGGTAGAGCTTGACCGCCCCCGGTACGTCGTCGACCTCCAGCGAAATCATGCCGGCGAAGGCATGGAAATCCGGCCGGTCGCCCGCCACCGAAATCAGGCGCCTGCAGGTCGCGAGGGCCTCCTTCTTGCGGCCGGCTCGATATTGCTCGGACGCCTGGGCCTGGAGCCCTTCGATGGCGGCTTCCGACGAAACGGGCGCGCGGCCGGCGCCCTTCTTGGCCAGCCGTTCCTGACGGCGGCGCTCGGCGCGGTTCATGCGCGCACCTTCAGCTCGAGCATCCCGCGGGTCAGGATCGAATCCGACCAGGGCGGGTTCGGATCGACCAGTTTCATGTCCGGGAAACGCTTGAGGAGAAGCGGGAAGGCGACCTCGCTCTCCAGACGCGCAAGCGGCGCGCCGAGGCAGAAATGGATGCCGAAGCCGAAGGCGAAATTCTTCTTCGCGTCCGGCCGGCGGATGTCGAAACGGTCCGGGTCGTCGAAGACGCGCGGGTCGCGGTTGCCAGAGCACTGGAAAAGGAACACCCGGTCGCCCGCCCGCAGCCGCTGCCCCTCCCATTCGAAATCCTCGGCCGCGACCCGGACCATCGAGAGGGAGGGACCGTCATAGCGCAACATCTCCTCGACGGCGTTGCGGACAAGGTCCGCATCCTCGGCATTGTCGCGCAGGTCGGCGAACTGGTCCG
>CAYGKX010000365.1:0-4498 GCA_964350225.1 uncultured Rhodospirillaceae bacterium
TAGCAGGCCCGCGGGCCGAGCGGGTTCACATGGCCCCAGTAGTCTTCGCGCTGGGGATGGACCGTCGGGTCTCCATAGACCTCGCTGGTCGATGCCTGGAGGACCCGCGCGCCGACGCGTTTGGCGAGGCCGAGCATGTTGATCGCGCCATGGACGCTGGTCTTCAGTGTCTGGACCGGGTCGCGCTGGTAATGAATCGGCGAGGCGGGGCAGGCGAGGTTGTAGATCTCGTCGACCTCGACATAGAGGGGAAAGGTCACGTCGTGGCGCTGAAACTCGAAATGCGGGTGGCCCAGCAGGTCTACGATGTTGTCCTTGGTGCCGCTGAAGAGGTTGTCGACGCACAGCACGTCGGCCCCTTCGCCGACGAGACGCCGGCACAGGTGCGAGCCGAGAAAGCCCGCGCCACCCGTGACCAGTACCCTCTTCCTGAGATGCATTCCGTCCCTCGCCCGGATCCGACCCGATGCCGCCGACGGCCCGCATCAAGCCCCGGTAAGGCGGACGGAGGCAATCCCTAATAATGTCGTTGGGGGGCGCTCAGCGGCCCCAGTGGCGGACCCGGCCGGTGTCGAGATGCACGAAATTGGACCGGGTGTAGAGCCCGACCCCGCCCCGGCGCAGCCGGCGTGCCGCTTCGGCGACCCGACCGGGGGCCATCCCGGAAAGCCGGATATCCACCGCCATGCCGCGCATGTGCAGGCTTCGTTTGGCAACGCCGCCGCCCTTCTTGCGCAGCAGGTTGTTGGTGCGGGGGGAGCGGTAGCCGGAGATGATGCCGACCTCGCCGTCATAACCGAGCGACCGGGTCAGGGCATCGATGAAGTCCAGCACCTTCGGGTCCATCCGGGTGACCTCGTCGGTCCGCCAATCGCGGAGGATCGTGTTGGCCCGGGCGAGCCCATCCCGGAGATAGCGGGTCCCCTGGGCATAGGCGACCGAGGCCCGTTCCTCGGTGTGCAGGTTGCGGAAGTCGATGGTGCGGGAGGCCGGACGGGCCCACAGTTCCGCCGGCAGGGCTGCCGCGGCCACAATGCCTGTGCCGAGGGTCAGAAAACCGCGACGCGTGCTACCCATCTTCCTCTCCGTCAGACTTGTCTCAGGCGCCCCAGGAGCGGACGGGGCCGATATCGACATGGGTGAAGTTCGACCGGCTGTAGGTGCCGACTCCGCCGACCCCAAGCATCTTCGCCGCGCGGGCGATGTCACGGGCCGAGCGATCCTTCAAGCGGACATCGGCGGCCCAGCCGCGCAGGTGATAGCTTTTCTTCGCCACGCCGCGGCTCCGCTTGGCGAGAATGGCATTCGTCCGCGGAGAGCGATAACCGGAAATCAGGGTGAAGCGCTGCCCGGTGCCCAGCTTGCGCTGGAGTGCGAAGAGCAGGTCGTAGAGGCGGGGGTCCATGCGCTTGATCGAATGGTCCCACGGATCGCGCATCACCCAGTCGAGTTCCTTGAGCGCGTCGGACACATAGTGCCCGTTCTCGTGGTAGGTGACCTTGACCTTGTCGCCGGTATGGATGTTGTCGAACGCGAGCCAGCGAACATCGGGTTGACGATCCCCGGCAAAGGCAGGCGATCCGATCAGCCCGCCGCCCAGTCCCAGAAGCCCCGCACCCGCGGTCGCGCCACCGACGAGAAACTGCCGGCGATGGACGCCAGCATCCTCACTACTCTCCATCAATTCCCCCGTTTCGGCGGTTTCCGTCGGGTCTCGAAGCCCGTTTTCTGGAAACCGGGAAACTACGCCAATGGCCCGCCTTGATGGTCCCCGGGCCGGTGTATCTCTATGAAACTACGCGACGATAACAGGCCGCATCCCTTGCCGGCAACGACAAAACTAGCCGTGCTCGCCGGCAAGGGATGGCCAAGCAGAAGCTTATGACCGTCGAGGCCACCTTTTGAAGATTACTTGCGCTTTGCTTTGGTCGGGCGATGCAGGATCTTCATAAGATTGTCGTCCCGCTTGTAGATATCCCGACGGAAGTTGACCGTGCCGTCATAGTCCGCCCAGGCAGTGATGTAGGTGATGTGCACCGGCACCGCTTCGGCCAGCCGGATCTGCACCTCGTCGTCCTTCTGCGCCATCTTCCGGATGCGCTCGACCGTCCAGCCGCCGTTCGCCTTAAGAAGGATCTCGGCGAGCTTGTGCGGGTCCTGCACCCGGATGCAGCCGTGGCTGAAGCTCCTGACTTCGCGGCTGAACAGGCTGCGCGACTGGGTATCGTGAATGAAGACGTTATGCGGGTTGGGGAACATGAAGATCATCGTGCCCAGCGCGTTCCCCTTGCCGGATTTCTGGCGGATGTAATAGGGGAAGTTGCGCCGACCGATCTTCGACCAGTCGACCGAATGCGGATTGATCGCGCTCGAATTGTCCAGCGGCTTCGTCAGCAGCATGTAGCGGTTGCGCGCGAGATATCCCGGGTCCTTCTTGATCTTCGGCAGCATCTCCTTCGAGGCGATGCTGTAGGGCACGTTCCAGTACGGGTTGAAGCGGATGAAACGGATCCGGTCGCTGAAGATCGGCGTCTTGTGATAGGTCCGCCCGACGACGACGCGCGCGGTGTAGCGCGTCTTGTCGCTCTCGACATACTTCAGCTCGAAATCGGCGATATTGACGAAGACGTAGCGCTTGCCGAGATCGGGGTCGAGCCACCGCCGGCGTTCCATGTTGATGATGATCTGCTGGATGCGATAGGCGACCGGGACGTTCATCTCAGCCAGGGTGTTGCGGCCGACCTTGCCGTCCTGCTCCAGCCCGTGGCGTTCCTGGAACTTCTTCACCGCGGCGACCAGCGCATCGTCATACGTTTCCGGCTCCGCTCCCACGGCCGCGAGCTCGCCGGTGACCACAAGGCGCTTCTTCACCTGGGCGATCCGTTTGTCCTTCATCCCGGGCTTCAGGGTAGGACCGGCGTCGATCTTGCCCCAGCCGCCCTTTTCCTCGAGCGCGCGATATCGAACAAGGGCCTTCTTGAGGCGGAGATAGCGCCGCGCGGTGGGTTCGAGGCCGGACAGATACTTGCCGAAGTCGGTCGCGGTCTCGGCACCCGCCAGGAGCTTGCCTGTGTCGGGCCGCACAGGGCGGCGATAGTTGTTCGGTGCGGTCCGGCTGGGGGCGACACTGCCGGAATGCAGATCACCGCCATAATCGATCAGAAGACGCGTCAGGCGCAGTTCGTTTGCCGCGCGCTGGGTGTCGGTATCGGCCGAAATCGTCTCCGCCAGCTTCGGCATGCCATATTGCAGGGGGTCGAGGCCGTGTTCAGCGACGTTGTTGAGGGCCGCAAACAGCGCGGCCGCGTGCGCATTCGTCCTGCCGTCGGGACCGAACCAGAAGGGCTTGAATTCGCGCGCTTCGTAGAACTTGAGAATCGCTTCCGTCTCGGCCTTGCGATGCTTGCTCAGACGGCGCTTCAACTGAGCTTCGACGCGCGCCTTGATGTGGTAGGCGATGGTCCCTTCCGCCGGGGTATTCGCTTCCGGCGTCTTGGCCTCGGGCTTGTCCTGTGCGATCGCCGCCGGCGCCAGCGTGAAGGGAACCATGCCGGCCGTGCCGGCCAAGAGCGCGGGCAGGGCGACCGCCGCCAGGGTGCGGCGCAGGCAGATGTGGGTCATTCGGCGTCCTCTCTACTTTCTCGTCACGTATTCTGGCGCGGGAGACGTTGGTAAAGACTGAACCATCTCGACCGCCTCAATTCCCCCACATTTACGGCCCGGCCGGCCCATTTCGTTTATTGAGAACTTTACCGGTGGGTCCGGCGGCGCACCGGGGCAACGCCGGGCGGCGGCTATGGTTGCGTATAGGCCGTCTTGACCACGGTGTAGAATTCCGCCGCGTACCGGCCCTGTTCGCGCGGGCCATAGCTCGACCCTTTCCGGCCGCCGAAGGGTACGTGATAGTCGACGCCGGCCGTCGGCAGGTTGACCATGACCATGCCGGCCTGGGCGTGCCGCTTGAAGTGGCTGGCGTGTTTCAGCGACGTCGTGCAGATGCCGGATGACAGGCCGAATTCCGTATCGTTGGCGAGAGAGAGGGCCTCGTCATAATCCTTTGCCCGGAGGACGGTCGCGACCGGCCCGAAGATCTCCTCCCGGTTCACCCGCATGTCGTTCGTCGTGTCCGTGAAAAGGGCGGGCTGCAGATAGAAGCCGCGATGCGCGCGCTCCAGCAGTTCCCCGCCGAAGGCGAGGGTCGCGCCTTCCGTCTTGCCGACCTCGATGTAGGAGAGATCCGTGTCGAGCTGGGACTGGTCGACGACGGGGCCGATCTGCGTGCCGTCCGCCAACGCATCGTCGACGGTGAGAGCGGCGAGCGCATCGGTCATCGCTTGAACGAAGCGATCGTGGATGCCCTCTGTCACGATCAGGCGGGAGGAGGCGGTGCAGCGCTGGCCGGTGGAATAGTAGGCGCCCTGGATGGCGCAGTTGACGGCGACATCGAGCTCGGCGTCGTCGAGCACGACCAGCGGGTTCTTGCCGCCCATCTCGAGCT
>CAYGKX010000366.1:0-4495 GCA_964350225.1 uncultured Rhodospirillaceae bacterium
TCCGACGCTCCGGCCGGGAGATCGCGCTTGATGTCGTTCAGCTTGTCACGGATGCGGGACCAGACGGCGTCTACCGCGGTGACCGAATCCTTCAGCTCCACCCGGACGAACGAGAGACCGTTCCGCGAGGTGGAGAAGATGTGTTTGACCTCGGAAACTTTGCGCAGTTCGTCCTCGATCGGCTCGGTGACCAGCGATTCCACCCGCTCCGAGCTGGCACCGGGGTAGTTCGTGATGATCGAGGCAAAGCGGTTGACGATGACGGGGTCTTCGAGCCGCGGGATCGCCTGGAAGGCGGAGAGACCGGCGACAAGGATCATCGCCAGTGTCAGGGCGAGCAGGCGCGGATAACGGTAATACAGCGTCGACATGCGCGGTGGCCTCCGGCCTCGCGGGCCTCGGGGTTACGGCGGCGGACGTTCAGTCCGTGGCGGCGGTCTGTTCGGCGGTCGGAAGGAGGCGAACCGGTTGTCCCGGCACCAGGCGGTGGGTACCGGACCGGATCACGATGTCGCCGTCCTTCAGGGTGCCGCGCACGTACACGCGCCGGCTCTCGACATGCAGCACCTCGACCGCATGTCGCGCCACCTTGCCGTCCACGATCGTGTAGAGCGACCAGAGCCCCCGGGTTCCCTCGCTGAGCGCGGTCGTGGGAACCCAGAAGCCGGCCTGATCGAACCGACGCGGGAGGGACAGGCGAACGATCTTGCCCGCCGGCAGGAACGGTCCGGGGTCAAGCCGGAGAATTGCGTTCACGGTGCGGGTCGCGGGATCGACCGTTGGCGAGACCGACAGCACGGCGGCGGCGCGCGGCGTCGTGCCCACGTCGAGTTCAAACCGGCGGCCCGGGACCATTGCGGCGGCCATGTCGGCCGGAATGCCGATCCGAGCCTCCTGCCGACCCGTTTCGTAGATTTCGAGGACCGGTTGGCCGGCGCTGACCACCGTGCCCTCGTCCACCTTCCGCTCGGCAACACGTCCGGCGAAGGGGGCTCGAAGGACCGACTTCTCGATATCCACGTCGAGCGAGGCGGTCGCGGCTTCGATCCGCGCCAGGCGCGCGGCAAGCGCGGCAACCTCGTATTTCGCATTATCATAGGTCTGCTGGGCGGCATGGCCCCGCTTCAGGAGATCGGCCTGACGTTTCTCGATAAGTTTTGCCTGGGTCAGCCGGGCCTCGGCCTCGTTTTTCTCGGCCGCCAGCTCCTGCCTCCTGGTTTCGAGCTGTGCGGTGTCCAGGCGCGCCACGACCTGACCGGCCTTCACCTGGTCGCCGTCGTCGACTGTCACCCTGGACAGAAGACCGCCCCGCTCGAACCCCATGCGACTGGTTCGGCCGGCCACGATCCGGCCGGCGAAGGCCCGTTTGACCTCGTAGCCAGTCGAGCGGCGGGCGACAAAGGTATCAACCGGCAAGGCCCTGACCGTCTTCGGGGCGACGGTGGTCCGATCCTTCGGGGCCAGCACAAAGGCGGCAATCCCGGCGCCGATCCCGGCCAGTACAAGGATGCCGAAGGTCTTTTTAATGAAGGCTGATAACTGACGTTTCTTCATTTTATTCACCTGCCGGCAAAAAAGGGGCGGTCCGCCCTAGGGCGTCCGCAGGGCTCGAAGCATCAGGTCGCAGACGTCGTGCACCTGTTCTTCCAGCGGTTCGGCCTCGCACTGTGCAACGATGGTCGGATGATGAAACTTGACCAGCATGTCCTTCAGGACACTCGCCGTCTTGACCGGATCGCCCGGCGCAAACTCTCCCGTCTGCATGCCGTCTGCGACGATCAGTGTCATGATCTCGCGCATCCGTTCGATATGACCTTCGACGATGGGCCACTGTTCGGCCATAACCATCTGGCAAAGCTCGTGGATTGTCGCGCTCTCGAGATAGCGATCGATGGTATGGCGGAAGACCTCGACGGCGAAGGCGCGCAGTCGCTGTGCGGCAGGTTCTCGCCGCAGGGCGATGCGGCGGGCGTTACCCTCCAGTTCGGCGAGCCAAAGATCCGCAATGGCCGCCACGATCGCAGCCTTGCCGTCGAAGAAGCGATACACGTTCGCAGGAGACATTCCGGCGTCCCGCGCGATCTCCGCCACAGTAGTCTTGGCGTAGCCGTACCGGCGGAACAGGGCCTCTGCGGCGGAAAGGATACGGTCCCGACTGTCATCGCTCGCTACTGCCGCTGTTCTTCTCATGAGGACTGAATGATCTCGTAATTATTCAGGTTTCGCATCCTGACACAACCGGCCGGCTGTGACAATTCGCACAGAGCGGCATTGATCAAAGGGGATGAAGCAGATTTCGGCTGGTGCGGGTCAGGCCGGCCGGCCGCTGGGAACGGCGTCCCCGGCCCTGTCTTCGCGGCCGTACAGATCGCGCGCCCTGTCCTCGAAAGAGGACACCATCTTGCGCACCGCCTCGTTGAACAGGGCGCCGATGACACGTTGCAGAAAGCGCGACTTGAACTCGAAATCGAGGAAGAATTCGATGTGGCAGCCATCCGGGTGCGGGGCGAAGCGCCAGCGGTTCTCCAGATAGCGGAACGGACCGTAGGTGTAGGTCACGTCGATGCAATTCGGCCGATCGAGCGCGACCCGCGAGGTATAACGCTCCCGGATCATCTTGAAGCCGACCAGCAGGTCGGCGTGGAAAACGTCGCCCTGACGCTGGCTGATCCGGGCGCCCCGGACCCAGGGCAGGAATTCCGGATAGCGTTCGACGTCGGCGACCAGATCGAACATCTGCTCCGGCGTGTAGGGCAGAACCTTCGTTTCCTGATGCTTCGGCATGGCTTCAGACGCCGGCCTCCGCCGCACCGCCCGCCAGTTGCGCTTCGCGCCGGGCCTTCATCTCGGCGAAATCGTCGCCTGCGTGGTAGGAGGAGCGCGTCAGGGGGGAGGACGCGACCATCAGAAACCCCTTGCCATATGCCAGCTTCTTGTAGCTCTCGAATTCGTCCGGAGTAACGAAGCGGTCGACCGCGGCATGTTTGACGGTCGGCTGGAGATACTGGCCGATGGTCAGAAAATCCACGTCCGCCGCCCGCAGGTCGTCCATCACCTGCAGGATCTCCTCCTTGGTCTCGCCCAGTCCGACCATCAGGCCGGACTTGGTGAAGCGGGACGGATCGACATCCTTGATCCGCGCGAGGAGCTGCAACGAGTTGAAATAGCGCGAGCCCGGCCGGATCGACGGATAGAGTCGCGGCACGGTTTCGAGATTGTGATTGAAGACGTCCGGGCCGGCCCGGACGATGTCGTCGACCACCCCCTTCTTGTGCAGGAAATCCGGTGTCAGGATCTCGACCGTCGTCTCGGGCGACCGCTCCCGGATCAGCTCGATGCAGCGGATGAACTGCCCTGCTCCGCCGTCCGCCAGGTCGTCGCGGTCGACGGACGTGATAACGACGTGTTCCAGGCCCAGTTTCGCGACCGCCTCTGCGACGTTCTCCGGTTCGTGCGGGTCGAGCTGGTCGGGTCGTCCGGTCGCGACGTTGCAGAAGGCGCAGGCCCGGGTGCAGACGCTGCCCAGGATCATGAAGGTCGCGTGCTTCTTGGCCCAGCATTCCCCGATATTCGGGCAGGCCGCCTCTTCGCACACGGTGAAGAGGTTGAGATCCCGCATGGTCCGGCGCGTCTCGTGATAGGCGGGCGAGGTCGGCGCCTTCACGCGGATCCACTCGGGCTTCCGCTGGATCGGGTTGTCGGGCCGGTTGGCCTTCTCGGGATGGCGAAGCTTTGTCGCTGTCATGAAGCTGATATGGCCAGTGATGCCGGGATTTCCAGAGCGGCGGTACCGCGTTGGCAGATGTAGCCCGTTCGGTCCGGAAGCTCCACCCCGGACTTCTGCGACATATCGCGGACCACAGTCAGGCCCTGGCAGCGACGGCGTCGATCTCGATGAGATATTTGGGATCGGCCAGGCGGGAGACGAAGATCAGGGTGGATGCGGGTCTGAGGTCGCCCATGGCGGCCAACCGCGCGGATCTATAGGCTTCGGCATGATCCGGATGGGCGACATAGCCCGTCATCTGCACGATGTCCTCCAGGCCCATTCCGGCCGCCGCGAGAATGGCCCGGATGTTCGACCAGACCTGATCCGCCTGGGCACGGGCATCCGCCGGGACGGTCCCGTCCGGCGCGATGCCGAGCTGACCCGCAACAAACATCAGACGCGCGCCGGGCGGAACTTCGATGCCGTGGGTATAGGGGCCGACCGGCGCCGCAACGTCCGTCGGATTGTGCTTGACGATCATCGGATAATCCCTCCCCGGCGCGCGCGGCCTGTCGCCCCTTAGTCCAGATGCCTGTCCCGCACATCGCGCAGCCACGCGAGCGCGCCCGTGTTCATATTCTTGAATTTCGGCTCGCCGTCCACGGGACAGACGAGCAACTCCGCATCCCGCCCGACCTGTTTCTTCACGTCGTGATAGAGGCGCGACCGGGACTGCTCGGTGACGACCAGCATAACGTCGTCGCGGAAGCGAAAGCGATCGATGCC
>CAYGKX010000367.1:0-4494 GCA_964350225.1 uncultured Rhodospirillaceae bacterium
CCGCACCCCCGCCGGCGGAAGGCGGCCCGTTCCCGGCGCGGCCGGCGGAAGCGGCTGGTCAATTACGGCCTCGGCTATATCTTCCTGTTCCTTGGCGTCCTCGGCCTCTTCCTGCCGATCCTCCAGGGCATCCTCTTCCTCGTCATCGGCTTCCTGTTCCTGGGCCGGGTGTCGCCCCGGACCCGGCTGGCCCGCCTCCGGCTCCGCCGCCGGTATCCGAACTGGGCGCAGAAATACGACAAGGTCGAAAAGACCGCGCGCGCGTGGATCGCCCGGCGCTTCGGGAAGAAGAAGAACCGGGCAGACGATCCGACCGACAAGCGGGTAGGATGACGACCGCGACGTCGCCGGGGCGCATCACCCTCACCCTCTGCGCGATCCAGATTTCAGGGATGCTGGGCTTCGCCCTCGCGCCGGCGCTCCTGCCCGCTTTCATTGCCGACTGGTCGTTGTCCAACACCCAGGGCGGGATCTTCGCGGGCGCGCTCCTGGCCGGCTATATGTGCGCGGTTCCTGTGCTGGTCAGCCTGACCGACCGCATCGACGCGCGCCGGGTCTATGTGGCCTCCGCCGCGGTGACGGGATTGTCTCTTGCCGCTTTCGCCGTCCTCGCCGACGGCTTTCTCTCGGGCGTTGCCTTCCAGTTTCTGGCGGGCGCCGGGCTCGGCGGTACCTACATGCCCGGCCTGAAGCTCCTGTCCGACCGGGTCGAGGGGCCGCGCCAGTCGCGCTTCATCTCCTTCTACACCTCCAGTTTCAGCATCGGCGCCGCCGTGTCCTATTTCGTCGGCGGGGCACTTGGGGCGGAGCTCGGCTGGCGCTGGGCCGCCGGGCTGGGCGCCGCCGGGGCATTCGCGGCAGGTATCGGTGTCGCGCTTCGCATCCGAGACGGGGCGAGCCGCCCCGACCCCGCGGCACCCCGGCTGCCGCTGTTCGATTTCCGGCCGGTCCTTCGGGCACGGACGGCGATGAGCTATGTCCTTGGCTATACTGCCCACATGTTCGAGCTCTTCGCCCTGCGCAGCTGGCTCGTCGCGTTCCTCGTCTTTGTCCAGCCGGGTCCGGCAACAGTTGCGACCTATGCGACGGCCAGCCTGCTGGCCGCCATCGTCAACCTGCTGGGGCTGCCCGCCAGCGTGGCGGGGAACGAGATGGCGCTCCGGTACGGCCGCCGCCGGGTGGTGCTGACGATCATGACCCTGTCCTGCCTCGCCGCCTGCCTCGTCGGCTTCGCATCGGGCCTGTCCTTCGCCTTGGCCGCGGCGGCGATGGCTGTCTATGGTGTGCTCGTGACCGGCGACTCGGCCGGGCTCACCGCCGGGGCCATCGCCAACGCCCCGGAAGGACGGCGTGGCGCGACGATGGCGGTTCATTCCACCATGGGTTTCGGCGCGGGTGTCCTGGGGTCGGTCGCGGTCGGCGCGGCGCTCGACGCGGTCGGCGGCATGTCGGTCGAGGGCTGGGGGGCGGCCTTCGCCTTCGTCGGGGTCGCGACAGCGCTGGGGCCGCTCGCCCTCTATTTTCTCGGGCGGGGCCAGCTGGACAAGGCGGCATAGGTTCAGCGCCTTACGGGGCAGGGGACGATAGGCATGAAGCATTGGCAACAGGTCGTACGGACGCTCGGCGCCCATGGCGTCGACCTCGTCTTCGATATCGGCGCCAATCTTGGCCAGTATGCCGGCTATCTTCGCGAGGCCGGCTACGAGGGCCGGATCGTGTCAATCGAGCCGCTGTCGAGCGCGCACGAATTGCTCCAGATCACCTCCGGCCACGATCCCAAATGGACCATTGCCCCGCGCATGGCGATCGGGGAACGCATCGGCCGGACGGAAATCAACATCTCCGCCGAGAGCGACATGAGCTCGATCCGGCCACTGGCCGACACGGCCCTCGATTTCACGCCCAGCTCCGAGATGACGGGCAGCGAGCCGGTCGGCCTCACGACCCTCGCCCAGATCTTCGACAAATATGCCGCCCCCGACGACACGGTCTTCGTCAAGGTCGACACCCAGGGGTATGAAATGCAGGTCCTCGAAGGGGCGGCGGAGGTCTTCGGCCAGATCGCCGGCTGGCAGCTCGAGCTCTCCCTGGTCGAGATCTACGAGGGGGAGCCCCTCTGGCGCACGGTCGTCGACCACATGACGGCCCGCGGCCACGAAATGCATTTCATTCTGCCCGGCTACTACAGCCGCCACCTGAACCGGATGCTCCAGTTCGACGCGCTGTTCTTCCGGGGGTAGGTCCTTACTCCTCCAATTCCAGCCCTCACCCTGAGCCTGTCGAAGGGTGAGGATGCCGCGCGCTGACATTGGTGCCCGTCTTCCGGCTCACCCTTCGTGGTTCGACAGGCTCACCATGAGGAGGCTCAGGGTGAGGGGAAAGGTCGTCAGGAGCTACCCTTTCGCCCTTGGATGCGCCGCCTCGTAGACCTCCAGCAATCCCTCCGTATCCACGTCCGTATAGCGCTGTGTCGTCGACAGGGACGCATGGCCGAGCAGTTCCTGGATCGTCCGCAGGTCGCCACCGCCCGCGAGCAGGTGGGTCGCGAAGGAATGGCGCAGCGCGTGTGGGGTCGCTGTCGCGGGCAGGCCCAGGAGCCCGCGCAGTTCCTGCATCAGTTTCTGGACGATCCGGGGGTTCAGCCGCCCGCCCTTGGCGCCGACGAAGAGCGGCCCGTCGGCTGTGAGCGGATAGGGGCAGGTGGCGAGATAGGCGTCGATCGCCTGGATGACCGCGGGCAGGACCGGGACCAGCCGCTCCTTCCCGCCCTTGCCGCGCACTCGCATCGTGTCTGCGGAGGGAGCTTCCTCCCGATTCAGGCCGAGGGCCTCGGCAATGCGCAGGCCGGAGCCGTAGATCAGGGTCAGGACGGCGGCGTCGCGGGCCGCGATCCAGGGCTCCCGCGCCTGCCCCGGCGCGTCGGCCAGGAGGTCGAACGTGTCCCGCTCATTGAGCGCCTTGGGCACGGAGTGGGGCAGCTTCGGCCCCCGGATGGCGACGACGGCGGGATTGTGCAGCCGCCCGGTCTTGTCGAGAAAGCGGAAGAGGCTGCGGACGGCGGAGAGGGCCCGCGCGGACGACGTCCTGGCAAGGCCCCTGTCGCGGGTGCGCACGGTCAGCCAGGCGCGCACGTCGGCCGGTCGAAGGTCCGCGAGCGCACCTAGATCGACAGCGCCGCCCAGGTGGTCCTGCAGGAACGTGAAGAAGGCGGAGAGGTCGCGGCGGTAGGCCTCCAGGGTCAGCGCCGCCGCCCGGCGTTCCGTCGCGAGCCAGCGTATCCAGTCGCCCGCCGCGGCATTGACGGCGTCGTCCGCGGCCGGATGGCGGAAGGCGATATTCGCTTCGTCGCCGAAGCTGGCGTCTGCGGGGGGCCGCTTGGCTGTCATGGCTTCACCCCGACACGACGTCTCTCCCCCCGGGGAGAGGGTATGCGGGCGCATCTGAGGCGGGTGCACATGATGTGCGGAAGCGGAAGAGTGGAACCTAGTTCGGCAGGTCCAGCCATGCGCGGGCAGTGCTCTCGATGACCCGGGCGAGGAAGCTCAGGAGCTCGGTGCCCTGCTTGGGCTGGAAATGACCGGGCTCCCGCGCGCCAAGGGCAAGGAGGCCGGTGGGCGATTCGGGGCTGATCGCGAGGCGCAGGAGGGCGTCGGATTTCACCAGGGTCGCGCCTGCACCGTAAATGCGCCGTTCGGCGGCAACCGCGGGGCGCAGCTTTGACATCGCGTCCTCGCCGAGGAGCGCGTCGACCGCACCCAGCGGCAGGAAACGAACGCCAGTGCGCGGGCGCGGCGCGTTGGGCTTGTCGCTCTCGATGCAAAGGGCGGCGCAATCGATGTCGAGCTTGACGGCGAGGTCGGTCGTGATCGCTTCGACGAAATGTTCGAAGCTGCGTGCATTCAGCAGGTCGAGCACGGCCTGGTGGATACGCGCCTGGCTCGACAGGTTGCCGCGCGTGGTCGAGACGAGATTGTCGTGATTGGCGCGAATGCCGCCCAGCTCGCTCTGCAGCCGCTCGATCATTGCCGACTGGAAATCGACGACGCCGGCGCCGTTCTGCCGCTCGGGCGGCGTCAGGAACTCGATAAGGTCCGGGTGATGGGCGAGGAAATCCGGGTGCCGCTTCAGGTAGGCAACGACCTGCTCTTCCGTCGCCCTGGCCTGGGGGGTCGGCTCCGCGGTCTTAGGCTTGCTCACGACGGTCCTTCGCGTCCGGCTCTGTCAGGATCGACTGGCCGGTCTTCTCCCAGTCGGCGAGGAAGGCGGCGAGCCCCTTGTCGGTCAGGGGATGGGCGAAGAGCTGCCGGATGACACCCGGTGGCAGGGTCGCGACATGGGCGCCCATCTTCGCTGCCTCCACGAGGTGCATCGTGTGGCGGATCGACGCGACCAACACCTCCGTCTCGATGTCGGGATAGTTCTCGTAGATCTCCATGATGTCGGCGATCAGGCCCATGCCGTCGGTGCCGATATCGTCCAGCCGCCCGACGAAGG
>CAYGKX010000368.1:0-4489 GCA_964350225.1 uncultured Rhodospirillaceae bacterium
GATCACATGTTCCGCCCCACATCGGTGGCGCTGTTCGGCGCGAGCGAGCGGGAGGCGAGCGTCGGCGGCCAGGTCGCCCGAAACCTCCTGGCCGGTGGCTTCGAAGGCGATCTTCATTTCGTCAATCCGAAACGGCGGGAGGTTCTGGATCGACGCTGCTACGCTTCGGTCGACGACCTGCCCCACCCGCCAGACCTTGCCGTCATCGCGACGCCGCCCGGCTCGGTGCCGGACCTGATCGCGGAGCTCGGCGCGGCGGGAACGAAGGCAGCGGTCGTCATCACCGCCGGTTTCGGCGAGGGCGAGGATGGCGACGGCGACGGCAGCGACCGGCGCCAGCGCATGGTGAAAGCCGCGCGGCCGCACCTATTGCGCGTCGTCGGACCGAACTGCGTCGGATTGATCGTACCGGGCATCGGCCTGAATGCGAGCTTCGCGCACCTCAACCCGTCCCGCGGGAAGATCGCCTTCCTGTCGCAGTCCGGGGCCATCATCACCGCCGTCCTGGACTGGGCGCAGGGGCGGGGCATCGGCTTCTCGCACCTGGTCTCGATGGGCGACATGGCCGATGTCGATTTTGGCGACCTTCTGGACTATCTGGGCCGCGATCCGGAGGTGAGTTCGATCGTCCTCTATATCGAGGCGGTGACCCACGCACGGAAGTTCATGTCCGCGGCCCGGGCCGCCGCCCGGCTGAAGCCCGTCGTGGTCGTGAAATCCGGGCGTCACGCCGAGGGGGCGAAGGCGGCCGCCTCGCACACCGGCGCGATGGCGGGTGCCGACGCCGTCTACGATGCGGCCTTCCTGCGCGCCGGCCTGTTGCGGGTCATCACCCTGGAGGAACTGTTCGACGCGGTGGAGACCCTGGCAACGGCGCGGCGGCCGGCCGGGGACCGGGTGGCGATCGTGTCGAACGGCGGCGGCCTCGGCGTGCTCGCCACAGACACGTTGATGGACCTGGGCGGGCGGCTGCCGGATCTGACCGACGGGACCCGTGCGGCACTGGACGCCGTTCTGCCGCCGACCTGGTCGAAGGGCAATCCCATCGACATCATCGGCGACGCGCCGGCGGAGCGCTATCGAAAGACGCTCGACGTGCTGGCGGAGGACCGGACGATCGACGGGCTGATCGTGTTGAACGCGCCGACAGCGCTCGCTTCCGCGCCGGAGGGGGCCGCGGGGGTGGCCGGCAGCAAGGCGCCGGGGCGGAAGACGGTCCTGACGTCCTGGGTCGGCGAGACGGAAGCGGCGAAGGCCCGGCGTGCCTTTACCGATGCCGGCATCCCGACCTACCAGACACCGGCCCAGGCGGTCCGCGCCTTCATGCATCTGGTGCGGCACCGCCGGTCGCAGGAAGAGTTGATGGAGGTGCCGCCGGCAATCGACGAGGCGACCCTGTCCGCCGATGTCGACGCCGTCCGCCGGATCGTCGCGGAGGTGCGGGCGAGCGGGCGGGACATGCTGACCGAGCCGGAAGCGAAGTCGGTCCTCGCGGCTTACGGGATACCGGTGCCTGCCCATCGGACGGTTGAGGACGCGGATGCGGCGGTGGCGGCGGCGGAGGAGATCGGCTATCCGGTGGCGCTCAAGATCCTGTCGGAAGACATCTCCCACAAGTCGGATGTCGGCGGCGTGGCGCTGGACCTGCGATCCGGCGACGCAGTTCGGCGGGCCGCCGAGGTGATGTTCGCCCGGATCGCCGAGGTCGCGCCGGACGCCCGGGTCGACGGGTTCACGGTGCAGCAGATGGTTGTCCGGAAGCAGGCCCATGAACTGATCCTGGGGCTTGTCGAAGACCGCCAGTTCGGGCCGGTCCTGATGTTCGGCCATGGCGGGACGGCGGCCGAGGTGATCGACGACAAGGCGCTCGGCCTGCCGCCGTTGAACATGCCGCTGGCCGAGAAGATGATGGCACGGACACGGGTCTTCCGGCTGCTCCGCGGCTATCGCGACCGGCCGCAAGCGGCGCTGGACGATATCGCGCTTACGCTCGTTCGACTGTCGCGGCTCGTCGCCGACCTTCCGGAAGTGGCGGAACTGGACATCAATCCATTGCTGGCCGATGCGACCGGCGTGATCGCGCTGGACGCCCGGATCAGGCTGCGCGATCCGGAGGCCGGCACGGCGCCGGACGACCGGTTCGCCATTCGGCCGTATCCGTCGGAACTGGATCGGTCGGTGCGTTCGAGGGACGGCAGCGACCTGCGTCTGCGCCCGATCCGGCCGGAGGATGCCGGAGCGCTCACCGCGTTCTTCGAAGCGCTCGCCCCGGAGGACATCCGCTTTCGCTTCTTCGCGCCCATGAAGCGCCTGAGCCGTGAGATGGTCGCCCGCCTGACCCAGATCGACTATGACCGCGAAATGGCGCTCGTCCTGGTCCCGCCGGACGCCGAGGATCGCCGCCCGTTGGGGGTCGTGCACATCCTGTGCGATCCGGATTTCGAAGAGGCGGAGTTCGCGGTCACGGTGCGCACCGGCGAGGGCGGCCGGGGCTTTGGGTACCTGCTGATGAGCGAGATCATCGCCTATGCCCGCACACGCGGCCTGTCGGCGATCCATGGCGACGTCCTGCGCGACAACCGGCGCATGCTGGAGCTGGCCGAAAGCCTGGGCTTCGTCGTCGACCGGCGGATGGAGGCGCAAGGCGTCGTCCGCGTCCGGCTCGCGCTATGACCGCGCGGACCGGAACCGGGGCCGGCCTGCGCCGGACACTGGGCTTCTGGGTCCTTCTTTTCTACGGACTGGGGATGATCGTCGGCGCCGGCATCTATGTGCTGGTCGGCGAGGTGGCGGCGGCGGCGGGAATGTCGGCACCGCTGGCCTTCCTCGTCGCCGCGGCGCTCGCGGCGCTGACCGGCCTGTCCTATGCGGAACTGTGTGGCCGCCACCCGGAGGCCGCCGGCGAAGTAGCCTATCTTGAGGATGCTTTCGCCTCGCGCATCCTCTCCACGATCGTGGGCTGCGCCATCATCCTGGTGGCGGTGATCGCCGCCGCCTCCATCGCTCGGGCGACGGGCGGATACCTCCGGGTGTATCTCGACGTGCCCGACTGGCTGCCCGGGGCCGTGCTCGTGGCGATCTTCACAACGATCGCGAGCCTCGGCGTCCGGCAGGGAGCGGTGCTGGCCGCGATCCTGAGCGTGGTGGAACTGGGCGGCCTTGCCGTGATCCTCTATTTCGGCGGCGATGCGCTGGGCAGCCTTCCGGCGCGCGTGGGCGAACTGTGGCCGGAAGACGCCGTCGCCTGGGCGGGCGTGGGTGCGGGCGCCTTCACGGCCTTCTTCGCGTTTCTCGGGTTCGAGAACCTCGTGAACATGGCGGAAGAAACGCGGGAGCCGGAGAAGACCGTGCCCCGCGCCTTGATCGCGGCCATTGTCCTGTCCGGGACGATCTATGCCGCGGTCTCGCTGGTCGCTGTCCTGGCCGTGCCGCCAGAGAAGCTCGCGGCAAGCGACGCGCCGCTTTGCCTGATCGTGGAGCGCGCGGGCATCGACTGCCGGACCAGTTTCTCCGCCATTGCGCTCATCGCGCTCGCCAATGGCGTTATCGTCGAGATCATCCTGGTCGCGCGGCTCGCCTACGGCATGGCGCGCCGGGGACTGGTGCCGGCCTGGTTCGGCCGCGTCCACCGGAGGAGCGAGGTTCCCGTGACCGCGACCGTCATGGGCGGGGCGGTCATTCTGGTCCTGGCGTCGGTCGTACCCCTCGGTCCGCTGGTGGCGGCGACCAACGCGGTCACGCTCTTCGTCTTTTTCATGGTGAACCTGGCGCTGGCCGTGCTTCACCTGCGCGACCGGCGGCAGGCGATACGCCCCCAACGCCGGCCGGCCGTGGCGGCCTGGATCCCGATCACGGGTGCCGCCGCCTGTGCCGGCCTCTTCACGATCTGGCTGGTCGGGCGCCTCTAGCCTGCATCCGAAGGGGCGTCAGGCCCCCTCGGGTGCGGGTTCGGTCTTCGGCGGGTCCTTCTTCGTCGGCTCGTCCTTGATCATCTTCGACCGGTCCCGGGCGAGGAAGGTGTAGAAGGTCGGCACGATGAAGAGCGTGAAGCAGGTGCCGATCGTCATGCCGGCGCCGATGACGAGGCCGATGTCGAAACGGCTCTTCGCGCCGGCGCCGCTGGCGATCAAGAGGGGCACCATGGCGACGACCATGGCCGCCGTCGTCATCAGGATCGGGCGAAGCCGGATGCTCGCCGACTTCACGATCGCGTCATGGCGGTTCAGCCCCTCGGATTCCTGAAGTTCGTTGGCGAACTCCACCATCAGGATACCGTGTTTCGAGATCAGGCCGATAAGGGTGACGAGGCCGACCTGGGTATAGATGTTGATGGTGGCGAGGCCGAGGTTCATCGGGATCAGCGCGCCGCAGATCGACGTGGGCACCGAGATCAGAAGGATGAGCGGGTCGCCGGGGCCTTCCAGCCGGGCCGCGAGATGCAGGTCGGTGGCGACGGCTCTGCCGACCCCTGCGCGTCGCCCGCCTCCGT
>CAYGKX010000369.1:0-4478 GCA_964350225.1 uncultured Rhodospirillaceae bacterium
CGTAGAGGCGAACGCCGTAGTTCCAGCCCTTCATGATCGGAAGGCAATTGATCCGGCCGTCATCGCAACCGCCAAAATGGATCGTGATCGAACCATCAGAGTTCTTCTTGGCGTTGACACTGTTGAAATTATACGCCCCCTGCGGGTTCTTCTGGAAATAGCCCTCGCTATTGTAAAGGCTGACCGACCAGAAGGCCCTGACAGGAACGTCCTTGACCGTCAGTTTGTATTCGCCGACCGGCAGGTTCGGGTTTACGTTCAGATAGAAGGCATGCTTCTGGGGCAGTCCGCCGAAACCAACTGCAGTGCCGATGAGGTGCCCGATTGGCGTGGTATCGGCCTTCGCGCCGAACCAGCCCTTCGAACTCCCGACCCCCCTGCCAAGGTCCAGCAGCGCCTTGAGCGTCGCCTTGTAACTGGCCATGTCATATTTCGGGTGAGTATAGGGGCGTGCCGACTTTGCCTCGACCCTGATGCCGTCCTGCAGCTTGTTGACCGTTTCAATATCCTTGGGCGAGTTTGAGTCGACGAGGGTTCGAATTACCAACCAGACGTGATCCGAGCCAAACTTCTCTTTCGTCAACTCGTGCCGGCCCGAGTTGAGATAGACCGCATTGATATAGTTCGCCTCGTTGACGACCATCATCGACCTGTAGCGCGAACCGGCGTCCGGCAGTGTGATCGCCGCGCCCTTGCTGATGTCGACGACGATGAAGCTGTACATCGTGTCACGGTTCATCCGGATGGTGGTCTGCTTGTCGATGGGCACAGGGCGCCGGATGAGGACTTTGTTCACGCCGCCGGCATTCTTCTGATAGGTGGCGAACTGCAATGCTGTTTGCACCCTGACGTAGTTGAGGGCATCGACATGTATGCCTTCAGCCAGGGTGGCCGAGCCATGAGTTGCCACGGCCGACAGAGCCACTACACATGCCGCAGATTTGAAAAACGAATTTCTGTGCATAAAGAATGTTCCCCCCAACGATTGGTTACGCCATTCACGAGCCTTAGCACAGCGGATGCGCGTACTCGACGACCATTTCCTGACAGATCGACCCCCATATCTTTTGTATTTGTTAATGGTGTTCCCGGGCGTGCCGTGGATTCGCAATGAATGTCAAGTACGATGGAGGTTCGGCTTGGCTGGAACTGCGCGGTGCGTCCAGATCGGGCGCAACATTTGATGCGATTAGCGGCTGCCGATGTGAAATTCCGGTGAACCGGATGACATTTCCGCCGATCTATGGTTATATAGACACATTGATGTGCGAACTGGCTGCCGTCGTCGGCGGTCCTGGGGTGCGCCGTTCTCGTCCCGCAATGCCGGGACATATCCAA
This sequence comes from uncultured Rhodospirillaceae bacterium, assembly GCA_964350225.1. Taxonomy (GTDB): domain Bacteria; phylum Pseudomonadota; class Alphaproteobacteria; order Bin65; family Bin65; genus CAYGKX01. Next base: position 1,339 of record CAYGKX010000369.1, read on the forward strand.
CCGTGACATCGTTCTTCGTGGCGCTTGCGTCTTAGGCGACGCCTGCTGCGGAGGACCGTTCGCCGCGTCGTGCAACCGGCGCCACGCACCCCGCGTCACGGGAAATAATCTGACTGTGGAGCTGAGTTGGCATGTCCGACCAATCCGTCTTGTCGTCCGAACGCCAGGAGTTCGGCGACGACCCCCTTTCCGTACGCGAAACGGATCACTATCAGCAGGAATATATCGCCCAGTTCGTCGACAAGTGGGACGAGCTGATCGACTGGGACGCGCGCGCCAAGAGCGAGAGCGGCTTTTTCGTCGACATGCTGCGGGCCCGCGGCAAGGAGAAGATCCTCGACGTCGCCGCCGGCACCGGCTTTCACTCGATCCAGCTGGCCAAGGCCGGCTTCGACGTCACCTGTGTCGACGGCAACGCCGAGATGCTCGCCAAGGCCTTCGAGAACGGCAAGAAGCGCGGCATGATCCTCAAGACGGTCCATGCCGACTGGCGGTGGCTGAACCGCGATGTCCACGGCAAGTACGACGCCATCGTCTGTCTCGGAAACTCCTTCACCCATCTGCATACCGAGCAGGACCGTCGCCGCGCGCTGGCGGAATTCTACGCCGCCCTGCGCCATGACGGGATCCTCATCCTGGACCAGCGGAACTACGACGCGATCCTCGATGTCGGCTTCGACAGCAAGCACATCTACTATTATTGCGGCGATCAGGTGACCGCGGAGCCGGAGCATGTCGACGATTCGCTCGCCCGCTTCCGCTACTCCTTCCCGGACGGCAGCGTCTATCACCTGAACATGTTCCCCCTGCGCAAGAACTACGTGCGCAAGCTGATGCTCGAGGCCGGTTTCCAGAAGGTCCGCTCTTATGGCGACTTCCAGGAAACCTACAGCGAGCACGACCCGGACTTCTTCGTGCACATCGCCGAGAAGATCCACGACGAGGAGCCCGCGGATGGCTGAGCAGGCGAATGCCGAGATCGCCCGCGTCGCCGAGAGCTACTACGACAGCGACGACGCGGATCGCTTCTATTTCAAGATCTGGGGCGGCGAGGACATCCATATCGGGCTCTACCAGGGTCCGGAGGAACCCATCGCCGACGCCAGCCGCCGGACGGTGGAGACCATGGCCGGACAGTTGTCGGGCCTGGACGGGGACAGCCGTGTGATCGACCTCGGCGCCGGATACGGCGGCGCCGCCCGCTTCCTGGCCGGCAAATACGGCTGCGAGGTGGTCTGCCTGAATATCAGCGAGGTGCAGAACCGGCTGGACCGGGAGCTGAACGAAAAGGCGGGCCTGGCCGACAAGGTCACGGTCCGCCATGGCAGCTTCGAGGACGTGCCCTATCCGGACGAGACGTTCGACGCGGTCTGGTCGCAGGATGCCTTCCTGCATTCCGGCGCGCGGGAGACGGTCGTCGCGGAGGTCGCCCGGCTGCTCTCGCCGGGGGGCGAGATCGTCTTCACCGACCCGATGCAGGCCGATGACTGCCCGGAAGGCGTACTGCAGCCGGTATACGACCGCTTGCAGTTGTCATCGCTCGGCTCCCCGGCCTTCTACCGGGAGGCCTTTGCGGCCCACGGACTGGAGGAGGTCTCGATCGACCTTCACACCGATCAGCTCCGCACCCACTACGACCGGGTCCGCCAGGAACTGGAAGGCCGGTACGACGACCTTACCCGCGATATCTCGAAGGCCTATGCCGACAAGATGATCCAGGGTCTGAAAAACTGGGTGAAGGCGGCGGACGAAGGTCACCTCGCCTGGGGCATCATGCACTTCCGGAAACGGTAGGGACACCGCCCTGTCACTGCCTCCTTCGAGACGGTCTCCGCGCACATCGGGACGATGGGCGATCCGCACACTCAGCCGGTCGTTCATCACGAGAAGCGCGCGGCAGTCCCCGTCTCGAAGGGGTACCCGGACGCATGGCCGATTGCCGCGATGGGTGCTTGACGCCGCCCCGCCGCGCCGCCACTTTTGCGCTGCCTGCGCGGGAAACCCCGGGCAAGCCTCGATCGGAATCCGAAGCGGAAAGAACCCATGACCAACGTCAATACCCTGAACTTCATCGACGGCCAGTTCCTCGAGGGGACCCTCGGGAGGACCTTCGAGAACCGCAACCCGATCGACAACAGCCTGATCAGCCGGGTCCACGAGGCCGGAAAGCCGGAGGTCGATGCCGCCGTGATGGCGGCGAAGAAGGCGCTGGACGGCGACTGGGGCCGCATGTCGGCCCAGGCCCGTGCCGACCTTCGGTACAAGGTCGCCGACCGGATCAACGAGCGGTTCGACGAGTTCTTGAAGGCCGAGATCGCCGACACCGGCAAGCCGTCGTCGCTCGCCTCCCACATCGACATTCCGCGGGGTGCGGCGAACTTCAAGATCTTCGCCGACGTCATCCGCAATGTCGGCTCGGAATTCTTCGAGACCCAGATGCCGGACGGGACGGAGGCGATCAACTACGCCGTCCGCCGTCCGAAGGGCGTCATCGCGGTCATCTGCCCCTGGAACCTGCCGCTCCTCCTGATGACATGGAAGGTCGGCCCGGCGCTGGCCGCCGGCAACACAGTCGTCGTCAAGCCGTCGGAGGAGACCCCGGCGACCGCGACCCTGCTGGGCGACGTCATGAACGAGGTCGGCGTGCCGAAGGGCGTCTACAACGTCATCCATGGCTTCGGCCCGAACAGCGCCGGCGAGTATCTCACCCAGCACCCGGCCGTCGACGCCATCACCTTCACCGGCGAAACCATCACCGGCGAGGCGATCATGAAGCAGGCCGCCGTCGGCCTGCGAGACGTATCCTTCGAACTGGGCGGCAAGAACCCCGGCCTCGTCTTCGCCGACTGCGACTTCGACGCCACGATCGAGGGCATGTCCCGCGCCGTCTTCGCCAACTGCGGCCAGGTCTGCCTGAATACGGAGCGTGTCTATGTCGAGCGGCCGATCTTCGACAAGTTCGTCGAGGCCATGAAGGCCAAGGCCGAGGGCATGAAGCGCGGCGACCCCTTCGACAAGGCAACCAACCAGGGCCCGCTGGTGAGCCTCGGCCATCGCGAGAAGGTTCTCTCTTATTACGAGAAGGCGCGCCACGAGGGCGCCAAGGTCGTGACCGGCGGCGGCGTGCCGAGCATGGGCGG
>CAYGKX010000370.1:0-4474 GCA_964350225.1 uncultured Rhodospirillaceae bacterium
CAGATGGATTTCCTCGTCGCCCTCGAGGAAGCCGTCGATCTGCTGGTCCGCCGGCGCGCCATTGAAGAAGGCGGTGTCGAAGTCCGCCGGCGGCAGCGGCCGGCGCCGGAAGTTCCAGTCGCTGTCGTAGGTCCCCGCGAGCGCGCGCCGGGGCAAGAGGTTCGGAGCGAGGACGCCGAATCCTGCGGGCATTTCGTCGCGATCCCATGGCACAGCATTGACGTCCGCCGGAAGGATATTGGCAGCCTTCAACGTCGCGCCGGGCTCTTCCGGAAGCTCCCCGAAGCCAATGCCATGCTGATTGAACGCCGAGGTCGGCCCCCCGTGAGCGAGTTCGCTGCGGATCGGCATTGCCGCGAATGGAACAGGACCTTCCAGACGGACGCTCCCGCCAGGCTCGCGGACCCACTGCCGATCCCCCCAGACCGACAGGCTCTTTCGCATGTCGCCGATCCCGAATGTGGCGGTCAGGCCGTCGACGGGTTTCCCGCCGGGCGCGACGGCCGAACCGATGAAGAGACAGTCCGCCCTCGGCTTGAAGGGGACCATGTCGCTGTCCGTCATTCGGCTGTTGCCGTGCCGATCCATGAAGTTTCGGGCGGCTTCTATCTTGGGTTGCTGCTCCTTGGGCAATGGTTCGCAGACGCCGTCGGGGCCGAAGGTGAACGTGCCTTTCACCACGATCGTCAGGAACATGTGCTCCGGATCGATCGCACTGCGCCGGTTGCGTATGGGAAACGGGGTCTCATTGAACAGCTTCATTCACTTCAGTCCGCGGCAGATGTCACACCATTGGGGGCCGTTGTGTGCGCCCCTCTCTCGATCGGTCGGGCCCGAGGCCTAAAGCACCGTCTCGATGCTGAAAGCGTCGATCATGAAGCCATCGATATCCGCACAGGAAAGATCGAGCATCGATGTCTGCGGTGCGTTGATATCGAACAGGGGCGCTTCCAGGGATGCCGTTCCCGCCGCTTCGATGGCAACCTCGGCGGCCGATGTCACATTTACCGAAGCCTCGCCGGTCATCAGGACATTGGGTGCTGAAATGATGATGTCAGCGGCGGTCATCTGGATCATCGACTGGGGCCCAACCGACAGTTTCAGGCTTTCGGGAGTCATCTCGATCTTCGGCATCGGCTCGGGCAATTCCTCGGCAATGGCCTGGGCGACCGCCGCGCCGACCAGCACGCTCGCTGTTATGGCGGCAAGTCCGGCGCAGGTGTCGGGCAGAACGCTTCCGACGGCGACGCTGTAAACTGTGTTGAGGTTTTCCGGTGTGGCGAGGGAATAGAACTCGCTGTTCGACCCGAAGGTGGCGGCCGGCACGCCCGCGGTGATGGCGGCCGCGGCCAACGCGTTGGCATTCGCGGCGGTCGCGACCGCGGCCTTCCATGCGGTCGCCGTGCCGGCCTGGAGTGAAAGGTTGATTTCCTCGGTCGCGGCGAGGCCAACCTGGCCGCGCGTCGACATGACCTCGCCCGAAGGATACTTGACCTCGAAGTTGCCCATGAAATCGCACTCGGCGGCGATCTGCGGTCCCTTGACGTCCAGTTTGATCGAATTCGAGATGTTGTATTCGGCGGAGTTCGAGACGGTCATCTTCGCGTCGGCGCTCGCCGTGTAGCGGGCGCCGAAGCTGTAGCTGACCTCCTGTTCCGCGCGGACCTTCAGGTTTCGGATGCTCGCGATGTCGTAGAGCGCCGACTGTCCCTCGATGGTCGTTATTCCATTGGCGAGCCGGAAACTGTTCGTCCCGCCGTCGTAGACCCACTCGACCTTGCGATCCTTGTAATTGATGCGGGCAGTGCCCTCGACGCTCAGAACATAGTCGTCCTGCACGACCGTCGTCGCCGTACCGCCGACGGTGACATTGTAGTTCTTGTCCGAATAGATCAGCACGCCGTCGAGATGGGCGTTGTTCGCCTCGGCGGAGGACTTGTTCGTGGAGATCCGGTTCACCCCACGGGGGAGCATGAACTGGTCCATCGCGCCTGGTTCGATCGGATCCGCACCCCCGACCCGCCACTTCGGATGATAGGCGTCGTTGTCGACGATCACCCGCTCGTAATAGTTCATGTCCGCCCGGGCATAGCCGAGCCGCAGATAGGCCAGCGGCCGGTCGATCTGAGTCTTGCCGTCCGGCGGGTCCGAGAAATCGTCGGACAGCGCCTGATTGGGCAGGTTGCTGCCCGGCTTGTCCTTCGTCGGGATCGCCGTTTCGGTATTGTCCTCGGGGACATAGAGGAAGGTCTGCTTGCTTTCGCCGCTGGCCTTCGGGACGATCGACCCGGTCGCGTCGCCGAACTCCTTGAGCTTGACGAGGAAGGTGAGGATCGTCTTGCTGGTGTAGGCGGCATCGACGATGCCGACCGAGAGCGGCATTTCGGTCACGCCGGCCGCGAAGTCCAGCGTGCCGGAGGTCGTAATGTAATCGGTGCCCGCTTTCGCCGTGACATCTTCCGTCGAAAAGCTCACCGACGAGGCGCGGCCCAGGTCGGATTTCGTCCCGGTCCGCTTTACGACGAAGTCGGCGGTCGCGGCCCCGTCCTTCGCCGTCGCGCTCGATGCCGAATAGGCTTGGGACATGTTGCTTCCTCCCTCGGTTGGCGTGCCGGACACGGTTCCCGGCGGCTGGCTGCGCACAGAGTGTCCCATAACACTGAAGCGAAGCTTACCATCGTGAAACTGGGCCGGAACGGCATCAGAGCCTTTCGCCAGGCAGCGTCCTTCGGGCTATGCTGCGAGACCAGTCAGAGGGAGGGACGCCTTGGCCTATGCGACCACGCCGGATGGGATCCGGCTCTACTACGAAGAGGCGGGCGAAGGGCTGCCGATCGTGTTCGTCCACGAGTTCGCGGGCGACTGGCGGAGCTGGGAGCCGCAGATGCGCCATTTTGCCCGGCGCTATCGCTGTGTGACCTACAGCGCGCGTGGCTACCCGCCATCAGACATTCCGGACGATCCGGAGATGTATTCCCAGGTCCATGCGGCGGACGATGTCCTTGCGGTCATGGATCATCTTGGGATGGAGAAGGCCCATATCGTCGGCCTGTCCATGGGCGGTTTCGCCTCGCTTCATTTCGGTCTCCGCCATCCGGACCGCGCGCTCTCCCTCGTCGCGGCCGGCGCCGGGTACGGCGCGGAACCGGACTATGACGCCCAGTTCCGGGCCGAGTGCCGGGCGATGGCGGAAAGATACGAACGCGAAGGGGCGGAGGCCGTGGCCCGGGATTACGGGGTAGGGCCGTCCCGCGTGCAGTATCGGGAAAAGGATCCGCGGGGCTGGAAGGAGTTCTTCGACATTCTGGCCGAACACGATGCCCAGGGAGCGGCCCGAACGATGCGCGGCTACCAGGCGCGGCGGCCGTCACTCTACAGCCTGGAGGCGGAATTCGCGGCGATGGATGTGCCGACCCTGATCGTCAACGGCGATGAGGACGACCACTGCCTGGCGCCCGGCCTGTTCCTGAAGCGGACGATCCCGCGCTGCGGTCTGTTCGTGCTGCCAAAGACCGGCCACGTCATCAACCTGGAGGAGCCGCAGCTCTTCAACCAGGTCGTCGGCGATTTCTTCGCCCGGGTCGAGGCGGGGCGATGGGGCAAGCGGCCGCCGTCGGGAGCGCACAATCCGACGATCTAAGGCGGCCCGACGATCTGAGACGGCCCGACGATCTGAGACGGCGTCAGTAATCCTCGCTGTCGAGATTGGCGATCATTAGGTTGGCCGCCCGGCGAAAGGCATCGAGATCCTGCTCGGAAATGCCCACGCTCGCCTTCACATTGACCTCCTGGGCCAATGGCAGCAGTTCCTCGCGCAGCTTCTGGCCGTTCTCGGTCAGGTAGATATGGATCTTGCGCCGGTCGTTCGGGCTGCGCTCGCGGCGGATTAGCCCTGCCTTCTCCATGCCGTTGAGGGCCACGACGGTTGTCGGTTCCATCATGTTGACCCGGGCGCTCAACTCACGCTGGGTCAGGCCGTCGCCTTCCCACAGGACCCGCAGGAAATACCATTGTCCGCGCGACACGCCGAGCGGTGCGATCGCCTCCTCGAGCCGCCGCTGCATCGAACGATGAGCATCCCGGATCAGATGCCCGACGCTGTAGTTGGGCACCATGTCCATGGGCGAATATTCGTTTCTCGGCTTCCGTTCGTCGCTCACGTGCCGGTCCGCTTCTGTCGGCGTACTAATTGTCCGGACTATATCGGCCCCTTGACCGGTGACAAATTCCGAGACGGCATGGCTGACCACCACGGGCGGCGCACCATCCACTCGGCCACTTGTTGACAGGGAGCGCCGCGACCGGACGTGGCTGTCGTTAGGATTCTAAGTATATACGAAAAAGATGGTTTGTCCCGAAAGAGTGAAGCGCTCGGGCCGAATGCCCGCGAAAGACCGGGCTCGCGTGGGGAATGCGTGACCTTTCTCGATGCCGATGATGCCGGGCTGTAGCAAGAGACGACATAGGGCCTTTC
>CAYGKX010000371.1:0-4468 GCA_964350225.1 uncultured Rhodospirillaceae bacterium
CGGTTGCCGCGGTGGCGGGATATCTTGTCCAGACATGCGGCGACGAGTTCTTGCGTATCTATATCTAGTGGGGAATTTTTAACTGTGGGGCGCTAGCGTCCCGGGTAAGTGGATAGGCAGGACGCGACGAATGCGCAAGGCGTTCCGCATCATGTTGCGGGTGGCCGCGGCCTTGGCGATCGTCGTGATCGTCGCGGCCGGCGTTTTCGCGTGGCGTCTCTCCCAGGGCCCGATCGAGGTCGGCTTTCTCACACCCTATCTCCAGCGCGCGCTCAGCGCGAGCGATCAGGACGTCCGGGTCTCGGCCAAACGGACCGTGCTTGCATGGTCTGGCTGGGGGCGGGGCGTCCAGCTCCAGGCGCGGGAGCTCAGCGTCGTCCATGCCAATGGCGAGCCCCTGGCAGAGATTCCGGTCATCTCGATCCGGCTGTCGTTGCGTGCGCTGATCGTTGGCGAGGTGGCGCCGATCGCGATCACCGTCCACCGGCCTCAGCTCTACCTGGAACGTTCGGCGGAGGGGCGAATCTCGCTCGCCCTGCACAGCAAGCCGGCGCGCAAGTCGCGTTTCGTCCCCGGCCTCTTGTCTGCGTTGGCGAGCGACAAGCGCGGCGACGGACCGTTGAGACTGATGACGGCAATCCGGATCGAGGACGCGGAGCTGAATATCGACGACCGGTATCTCGGCCGTGTCTGGCGGACGAAAAACCTGTCGGTGACGATCGCGCGCAAGGACCGGGTCATCCGCTCCACCATGACTTTCGATCTGACCGTCGGCAAGGAAGCCGTCCGGTTCGCCGCCTATGGAAGCTATGACCTGCCGAGCAAGCTCATCGGGCTCGATCTCAGCTTCAAGAGCCTGGACCCCGCGATGTTCGCCAGCGCGCGTGGCGCCCTACAGGCGCTCGGCTGGTTCAAGATGCCGGTGGGCGGGACCTTCCGGCTGAAGGTGCGCGACGGTACCGTGACGGCGGCGAGTTTCGACCTGACCGGTCGCGAAGGGGCCATCGGTGTGCCGGGCCTTTACGACCAGCCTCTCGCTGTGACGGCATTCAAGACGAAGGGGCGGGTGCTCGCGGACGGACGGCGGCTGCGTATCGAGACTTTCGAGGCCGATTTCAAGGGCACGAAGGTCAGCATCTCCGGCGTCTTCTCAGGGCTCGACGGGCCGCTCGGTTTTGGCGGATCGGTCGCAATCGAGGCGCTGCCGGTCAATGACCTGCCGAAATTCTGGCCCCGGGATATCAAGCAGAACGCCCGCAATTGGGTGGCGGAGAACCTGTCCGGCGGCATGGTGCGCAGCCTCGACATGCGGATCGAATTGCAACGTGCCGGACCGAACGGCAAGCTCGGTCTTAGCAAGCTGCACGGCGCCTTCCGCTACGCCGGCATGAGCGTCCGGTTTCAGCGTCTTCTGCCGCCGATCAAGCAGGTCTCCGGTTTCGCAACCTTTTCCGAGCGCGATCTCCGCTTCACCCTCGAAGACGGTGATCTGGACGGGGTTGCGCTGGTGCGGGGACGGGTCGACATCGTCGAGTTCGACAAGCCCATCCAACGTATCGAGATCGAGGCCAAGGTCGCGGGCAAGCTGGCCGACATCCTGACGGTCATCGACCGCAAGCCGCTGCAGTTCGCGCGCCGTCTCGGGGTCAATCCCCTGGCGGTGGGCGGCACGGCGGAGGCGACGATCAAGTCGGGCTTCATCCTGCGCCGGGAAGTCGATGTCGACACGATCGACATCACGGCCAATGCAGTGATCCGGGGGCTCAGCTGGCGGAAGGGCATGTTCGACCAGGACCTGACGGACGGCAATTTCACGCTCGATATCGCCAAGACGGGCATGGTGCTGGACGGCCGGACCCTGCTCGGCGGCGTGGCGGCAAAGCTGCGGTGGGAGGAGGCATTCGGCAAGCCGGTCAAGATCCGGCGGAAATACGCACTGGAGACAAGCTTCACGGTCGATATGCTGGGGAAGATGGGCGTCGACGTCGGGCATGTCTTCGACGGGTCCATCGGTGCGAAACTGGAGGTGGATGGCTATGGCACCGGCCTCCAGATCATTCGCGGTGAGTTCGACCTCGGAAAGGCGTCCATCACCGTGCCGTTCTTCGGTGCCCGCAAGCCCCGGGGTGCGCCGGCGCAGGCCAAGGCGACCTTCGTTGTCGGCGCTGGCCGTCTGAGGTCGCTGGAGCGGGTGCACCTGACAAGTGCAATCGTCGAAGCGAAGGGAAGTGCGCGGTTCCACCCGGACGGCGTCACCCTGAAGGAGCTGAAGGTCGAGATGCTGCGTACCGGCCGGCAAGACCTGTCGGCGACGATCGTGGGGGCGGCCGACGGAGCCAAGCGGGGCACGATCGCGGGGGCTTCCCTCGATGTTCCCGCGATCATGAAGGCGCGCAGCAAGAGCGGGCCGGCCGGCACCGGACCGGGCGAGGTTCCGCAACTCGACCTTACACTGAACGTCGCTCGGGTCTATTTCGGGAAGGACCGGTTTCTCACGGGCTTCCGCGGCAGACTGGGATATTCCGGCAAACGGATCACGCATCTGTCCATCGTCGCGGGCGTGCCGGACGGCCGTCCCCTGTCGGTCGAGGTGTCGCGCAAGGGCGCGGTGCGCCGGCTGACGATGAAGACCAACGACGCGGGGGCCGCCTTCCGGGCGCTTGACCTTGTCGACACTCTCAAGGGGGGCGTGCTCAGTGTTTCCGCTGTCAGCCGCTCGGCCTCCGCGCCCTTCTCCGGCCGGGCGCGCCTGTCGAAGTTCAGGGTCGCGCAGGCGCCGGTCCTGGCCAGGATCCTGGCGCTCGCGTCCCTGACGGGCATCTCCAATCTGTCGGCGAGCGACGAAGGGGTGGCGTTTGAGGAAGCGGACATTCCCTTCCACCTGCGCGAAGGGTTGCTCACCATTGTGAACGCCCGCGCGGTCGGCTCCCAGATCGGCATCACTCTGTCCGGCGATGTCAGGCTGGGCAAGGATAACGTCGCCCTTCGGGGAACGATCGTGCCGGCCTACACACTCAATTCGCTGTTGGGAAAGCTGCCTCTCGTGGGACGTGCCCTCGTCGGCGAAAAGGGCAGCGGCATATTCGCCGCCCGATACACCGTCCGCGGGTCTCTCGCCAATCCCTCGCTGAACGTCAATCCGCTCTCCGTCCTGGCGCCGGGTTTCCTCCGGAATATCTTCGGCGGTGGAGGCCAGGACGCACCGGTGTCGGACAATGGCGGCGCCATCGGCGCACCGGGCATCGGGTCGGGGAGCGGCGGGAATGGCACACGGGGCGGCAAGGTGCTGGACCACGATCGCATCGGTCGATAGTCCCACCGGCGCCATCAAGGCGGCGCTTCGTAGTTAACAATTATATAAACACCACAATTCTTGATACTTGAATGACCTGATCGAATAATTATGTCCAAAAATTGGGCAAAACAAATTCAAGAAAAATTCACATCATCTACATTTTTTTCTCAATCAACATATTTATCCAGTATACTAGACATATTCATTCAGCCTGGAACTGCGGAAGAGCGTGTCGCAACGACGCGCTGAGTTTCCCGTTTCGCGGCAGACCCTCCCAGCACCGGTATGGACGGTAAAAGATGCGATTGAGCCTGACCCCGTTTCGCGACAGGCGGATGAAGTCGAGATTGCTGGCGCCGTCCGGCGCCCGGCTTGGCGAGGACGAAATGGCTCTGGAGCGGGACGGGTTCGTCGTCGCTGTGAACGTGACCGCCGGTCCGGTCTGGATCGACCTGAGCCGAACAGTGATGTCGCCGGGTGCGAGAAAATCAGCCTCCCGTGCCATCGATGCGGAGGGCCGGCTGGGCTGGTTCGTACGCGAATTTGCCGAGGCCCCGGTGACGGCGCGAGGCGCCTTCTTCACAACCGATGACCCGCAGGAAGCCCTCAGGCGGCCACTGGAAGAGGAGGCGCCGGCTGCCTCGATCGGGGGATGGGCGCGTGCCGTATCGCAGCGTACCCAGCAGTCCCTGGCGCACCTGATCGGGAAGGGCGCGCGGGAATAGGCATCCGCTTTTCGTGGCCCAAGGTCAGGAGGGCCGCACCAGGGCGTGGCGTTTCTTGCCGGCGGACAGCTTGACCACGCCATCCGCATTAACGTCCGCCAGCGTTACCGGCCGATCCTCCACATCCTGACGTGCGTCGTTGATCCGGGCGCCGCCGCCCTTGACGAGGCGCCGTGCCTCGCCCCCGCTCGTCGCCAAGCCGGCACGGCGGAGGAGGTCGAAGAGCGGGACACCGGCTTCGAGTTCGGCTCGCGGGACCTCGACCACCGGCAGATCGGCGCCCAGCGCGCCTTCCTCGAATGTCCTGCGCGCCGTCTCTTCGGCCGACCTTGCGGCGTCCTCGCCATGGGCCATGGCGGTCGCCGCATTCGCCAGGACCTTCTTGGCTTCATTGATCTCCGCGCCGTCCAGCGCTTCCAGCCGAGCGATCTCGTCCATCGGCAGCTCC
>CAYGKX010000372.1:0-275 GCA_964350225.1 uncultured Rhodospirillaceae bacterium
CCTTGCCGACGGAACTCAGCTTGCGGCGCTCCTTGAAGGCGCGATCGCGCTCGGTATAGGCCCCTGCCTCGATATAGATGCGGCGCACCGTCGCCCGGGTGGTCGGCGCCGCGACAACGCGAGGCGCCGGGGTACGTTTCTCGGCCCGTAGGTCGCGGGGCCTGATATCGACCGGGCCGTTCCCGCCTCCGCTATTGGGACCTGAAGCGAGGTCGTCCCTGCGGTTGGCGGGCGCGGTCGGTCGCCTGTATGTACCCGTGTATATGTCCAGGAAG
>CAYGKX010000372.1:285-4467 GCA_964350225.1 uncultured Rhodospirillaceae bacterium
GTCGGTGCCGGGGCGCCCGTCCCCGTGGAGCCGGCGGTACGGGAGGTGTCGGTTGTCTCCGTCGCGCCCTTGAGGGGATGACGGGGTACCACCTCGTCATAGGCCGACTTGTTATTGGCGACCGAGACGGTCTTCGTCGGCGTGTCTTCGTCCTTCGGCGTACCGTTCTTGAACTGGTCGCGATGGGTCGGGTCCATCGGGTCCGGCCCCTTCATCGGGGTCGAGACCCGGGCCACCGTCGTGTACCCGGCCTTGCGCTTGAGCGCGATCGTCCGGTCGCGCAGGATCGTAACGCGTACACGCGCCGTCCCCGCCCGGATGAAGCCGAGTTCCCGGGCCGCCCGGCGGGAGACGTCGATGATGCGATCGGAGGCGAAGGGCCCCCTGTCGTTCACCCGCAGCAGCACGGTCCGGCCGTTCTTGAGATTCTTTACCCGCACGATCGACGGCATCGGCAACGTCGGGTGTGCCGCCGTCATGGCGTTCATGTCGTAGGTCTCGCCGTTCGCGGTCCGCCGGCCGTGGAAATCCTTGCCGTACCAGGAGGCGACGCCGACCCGGTCGTAGGAGAGGTTCTCCTTCGGGTAATAGCGCTTGCCGGAGATGGTATAGGGCTTGCCCACCATATAGGGGCGGTAGGGCTTGGTGCCGGTCGGCACATCGAGCGAGTCGCTTCCGCCGCCGCCGGTCGTCGTTCCGCATGCACCAAGGGCAAACAGGGTTGCGACCAGTCCCACGCGGGACGGAATTCGGAATGTTTCAGTCATGGCGAGGACCTCTCCCCCGTTATTCGGGCGCCGTTCTAATGTTTAAGTCCCCCAACCCTTGATCTGGCTTTCGGCTTTATTTAGGCGAAACTCATAACAGGCGGTCGAATATTGTCAATCCGTTCAACCTGATTATGCCGGCCGACCGCCGTCAGGCGGCTCCCCCGACCGAGGCGCACCCTGTATACGGAGGGGGCAACCCCGGCAATCCCCGCGACCGTCGTTCACCGGGCCCGCCCGGGCCCCGGAAACAGGCTGGAGGTCTGGCCGAGGACCCGGTAGGCGACAAGGCCGGCCCATTCGCGCGCCGCCCGGTCGACCGTGCCAAGGCCTTTCGAGAGGCCGTAAGGCCCCCGCCACGTCGAGTCGGCCGGGGCCGTGAAATCGACCGGATAAGCCTCGACGGCCCAACCCTGTCGGCGGAAGACGCCGATGGCGCGCGGCATGTGTGCGGCCGATGTTACCAGCAGCCAGCGCTGGCCGGGTGCCGGTTGGACAAGCGCCCTTGCCTGGCGCGCGTTCTCGACCGTGTTGCGCGCGCCACGTTCGAACCGGATGCGCGCCGTGTCGACGCCCAGATCCGCCAGCAGCCGACGCACCTGGTCCGCCTCGCGGGAACTCTGGTCGAAGACGTCCCCCGACCCGCCCGTAAACAGGATCGTTGCGGCGGGATAACGCCGGGCCAGCGCGATCATCGCCGTGATGCGATCCGCCGCGCTGTTGAGGGCCGGCGCATGTCCGGCGCGCCGCGCGCGCAGGTCGACAGCGCCGCCCAGCACCACGATCCCATTCACCGTCCGACGGTCGTCGGGATCCGGCAGCGGAAACCGACGTTCGAGGGGCTGCAACAGCCAGACGCCCACCGGCAGCAACGTCACCAGCGCGGCGGCCGCCGCCGCCGGACATAGACACCAGAGGGCCAGGCGGCGCCTGCCCAGCACCAGTGCGACCGTACCGACAAGGAGGAGCCACAGCAGGAAATTGGAGGGCAGAAACGCAATCCAGAAGATTTTTGTGAACCAGAACAGAGGATTGCTCGCTGCCCGGGGGCCTATCCGCTAGTCACCGGTCGGGCCTGGCTCGGGTGGTCGGGCGATCAGGTCGGCCAGGACCGCGCCGGCCGCCGCCGCCTCTTCCGGTGTGGCAAGGCAGCCCCAGGCCAACCGGACGGCACGCGGTACCGGTCCCCGTCCGGCGAGGAAATGGTCGGCGCCCGCTACGAGGACACCGCGCAGCGCCGCCGCCACCGCGAAATCGGCGACGCGCCATTGTTCGGGCAAGCGCAGCCAGCCGTGACCGTCCGCGGCGCGAAGGTTTGAACCCGCGGCCCCCAAGGCCCCGACAAGGGCATCGCGTCGCGCCGCGAGCAGGCGCCGCTGGGTATCGATCGCGGCCTCGTAGGCGCCTTGGGCCGCCACAGCCTCCAGCAGCGATATCAGCACGCCCGGCAGAACGCGGTGCAGCGATTGGATTTCCCGCGCGATCCGGTCGAGACTGTCGCCGGGTGCCGTGATCGAGGCAAGCCGGAGACCTGCGAGGGCGCAGGCGGGTAGATCGGCCACGTGAACGGTGCGGTGGGGCGCGATGGCGGCGAGCGGTCGAGGCGCGTTCTCGAGCGGCGGCAGCGAGGCGCTCCACTCGATCACCGTGATGTCATAGCGTTCCACAATCTCGAGAATTTCGGACCGCCGTGCGTCCGAGGCTGTCGCCGCGGTCGGGTTGTGCGCGGTCGGCGCCGTCAGGAAGAGACGCGCCTTGCTCGACCAGGCCGCAAGCTCGAATGATTCTGGAACGACACCCTCGGCGTCGAGCTGGATGCCGGTCGGCCGCAGGTCGTTCCGCAATGCAACGGTACGGCGGGTCGGATCGATCAATCCTTCTACCAGTAGGGCGTCGCCGCGCCGGGCGAGCGCCGCGAAGACGGCGTCCAGCGCGCTCGTTCCGGAGGGCCCAAGGACGGTCTCGCCGGACCCCGCCGAGATACCGATCCTTGCCAGCAGCCGGTTGGCCGCAGCGCAAGCCGCGAGATCCGTTGGACCGACCGTTGCCGCTGCGGCTTCGGCCAGATCGATATCGCGCACAATGGCGTCCAGACACGAGCGCATCGCGGGCGCCGTGGCATCCGGCAGTCGGTTGGTCGCGAGGTTTAGGGGACGGGCAAGATCGATCGACGTGTTCGGGACCGTCCCTTGCCCGCGACCCCCGCCATGGTTCGGTTTGCCGGTCCGCGAGGGTGATTTCGGTGATGATGAAGCCGTAGATGTTATCGGGGAAGATGGTATCGGGGAAGATGGAGCGGCCTGGGGCGCGGACGGTGCCGTTTCAGTCGGCGCCGCATTTCCCGTAGACGTCGTATCGCCCTCCCGAATTGCAGCGGAGGAGTCCGATGCGTCCGGGCCTTTCGGCGTTCCGTCTACGGGCGTTTCCTCCGGACGAGGTTCGCGTCGAAACAGATGTACGACCGAATTGCCGTATCGGGAGGTGCCGACCTCGGACAAGGTGGCGGCATCGCCCCTGTCCGCGCGTCGCGGAACATCTACCGATCGATCGGCTGATGTATCGGACTTTGCTTGACCGCCGCCGGCGACAGCTGCCCGGACTTTCTCGGCAGCGTCCTCGCGGATGTAGGTTCCCCGTCCGACCTCGCCGCTGACCAGGCCTCGCCGCTCGGCTTCCTGATAGGCTCGGCTCACCGTTCCAATTGTCACGTTCAGGCGTCGAGCGAGATCGCGTTGGGTCGGCAAACGCATGCCCGGGCCCAGGCGTCCAACCGCCAGGGCGTCGTCTATCGCGTCGGCGATTGCGACGTAGCGCGGCCCGGAACGGCCAACGATGTCGGGGTACCAATCTGTATTCACAGCCCCTCCCGCACGGGATTTGAATCCGACCCGGAAGGAAAGTCGAGACAAATTTGCAACGGGAAACCAGCACCCCCTCGAGACGCCGAAAGCGATTGTATTGTCACCGTGAATCAATATTGGAAATCAAGGCCTTATGGGTCTCTCGCCGAATTGTCCCTGTAGGCGACTGCAATCGTGACAATGTGCTGAACGCCGGTCCGGTGGGCGATATTGTGCCTAAATGATGCATTGTCCGAGCATTTTGATGCCCGATGTCCGGGATCCAATTGAGACTCCTGACTACCGCGGATTACGGCTGTTCGTATCTCCCCGTTTGCCCCCGGCTCATCGGATGACCGCTCGGTCAGCTCACAAGTTTGGGGCCCGTGTGAACAAACATTCCCAGACCTCTCTGAAGCTCTCGCGTGGTCCATCAAACGGCCTCGCGCCTGCGATTCATCTGTCCGGAGGCACCCACCCGCAGATACGTCATTTTCCCAAAGCCCCGCACCGCGAGCTAAGCGGCAAATGCGCGGGAGGTTTCCAGGGGGGGAAGCCCGTTGGGATCCGATCGA
>CAYGKX010000373.1:0-698 GCA_964350225.1 uncultured Rhodospirillaceae bacterium
GTCGGCATGGCGACCAACATCCCGCCGCACAATGTCGGCGAAATCTGCGATGCTCTCCGCCACCTCATCAAGTTTCCCAACGCGACCGTCGCGAAGCTGGTCGACCTCATGCCCGGGCCGGACTTCCCGACGGGGGGCGAACTGGTCGAGAGCGCCGAGACCCTGGTCGAGGCCTATTCCACCGGACGCGGCAGCTTCCGGGTGCGGGCGCGCTGGGAGGTCGAGAAGCTGAAGGGCGGGACCTATCAGATCGTCGTGACCGAAATGCCGTTCCAAGTGCCGAAGGCGCGGCTGATCGAAAAGGTCGCCGAGATGCTGCAGGCCAAGAAGCTGCCGCTCCTCACCGACATCCGCGACGAATCGGCGGAGGATGTGCGGATCGTCCTGGAGCCGAAGAGCCGCAATGTCGAGCCGGAAGTGCTGATGGAGCATCTCTTCCGGCAGACGGACCTGGAGACGCGCTTCGGCCTGAACATGAACGTCCTCGACGCAGACAACACGCCTCGCGTTATGTCCCTGCGCGACGTCCTCCAGGCCTTCCTCGACCACCGGCACGAGGTTCTCGTGCGTCGGTCCAACCACCGGCTGGAGAAGATCGAGCGGCGGCTGGAGGTGCTCGAAGGTTATCTCGTCGCCTATCTCAACCTCGACGAGGTGATCCGCATCATCCGCGAGGAGGACGAGCCCAAGGCCGTCAT
>CAYGKX010000373.1:708-4442 GCA_964350225.1 uncultured Rhodospirillaceae bacterium
GTCATGATGGAACGCTGGTCGCTCACCGACGTCCAGGCGGAGGCGATCCTGAACATGCGCCTCCGCGCCCTGCGCAAGCTCGAGGAAATCGAGATCCGCAATGAGCGGGACAAGCTGTCGGAGGAGCGGGAGGATCTCATCGGGCTTCTTGGCGACGAGGCCCGGCGGTGGAAGGTGATCGACTACGAGGTCGCCCAGATCAAGGAGCGTTTTGGCCCAAAAACCGAACTCGGCCGGCGCCGCACGATCCGGGGCGACGCGCCGACGGCGGAGGTCGTCAGCATCGAGGCCTATATCGAGAAGGAACCGGTCACGGTGATCGCGTCCGACAAGGGCTGGATCCGGGCGGTGAAGGGCCATCTCGAGGATGGCAGCGAGCTCAAGTACAAGGAGGGCGACCGGGGCCGCTTCCTGGTCCATGCCCAGACGACCGACAAGCTGATCCTCTTCGGCACCGACGGGCGTTTCTACACGCTCCCGGTCGACAAGCTGCCGCGCGGCCGCGGCCATGGCGAGCCGGTCCGCCTGTCGATCGACCTCGGCAACGATCAGGACATGGTGGCGCTCTTCGTCCACGATCCGGAGCGGAAGCTCCTCGTCGCGTCGAGCGACGGCCGCGGATTCGTCGTCACGGAAAGCGACGTGGTGGCCCAGACGCGTGCGGGCAAACAGGTGCTGAACGTGAAGGGCGATGTCGAGGCGGCAATCTGCCGGCCGGCGACGGGCGACCATGTAGCCGTCATCGGCGACAACCGGAAACTGCTGATCTTCCCGCTGTCCGAGTTGCCCGAAATGGCGCGGGGCCGCGGTGTGACCTTGCAGAAATACAAGGATGGCGGGCTCGCCGACGCCAAATCCTTCGCGATGGAGGAGGGGCTCGACTGCCGGACCGGCTCCCGCACGCGCACTTTCACGAAGGCGGAGCTGGCGCAGTGGATGGGCAAACGCGCCCAGGCCGGCCGCCTCCCGCCCCACGGCTTCCCCAAAGACGGGAAGTTTTAGGCGGGGCGGTGCGCTTTCGTCAGTGGAACCGAGTGCTGCGTCCGATCCTTCGAGACGGGCGCTGTCGCGCTCTCCTCAGGATGAAGGCATTGATTTGAAAGATTAAATCAACTTCATCCTGAGGAGCGCGAAGCGCGTCTCGAAGGAGGGAAGACGGGCTCCACCGCCCCAAGTCTCCCCTCTACTTCCCGTAGATCACCTGGGGCAGCCAGGTCGCGAGGCCGGGCAGGAACCACAGGACCACAAGGGCGAGGAGCTGGATTCCGACGAAGGGGATGATGCCCCGATAGATGTCGGTCGTCTTGACCTCTTCCGGTGCGACACCTCTCAGGTAGAAGAGGGCGAAGCCGAAGGGCGGCGTGAGGTAGGACGTTTGCAGATTGACCGCCATCATGACCCCCAGCCAGACCGGGCTGATCGAATTGTCGCCAAAGCTCATCTGAAGAAGGATGGGCGCGACGATGGGCACAACGATGAAGACGATCTCCAGGAAGTCGAGGATGAAGCCCATCAGGAACATGACGACCATGACGAGCAGCACGGCGCCGACCGCACCGCCGGGCAGGTTCTTCAGGAATTCCTCGACCAGAAGGTCGCCGCCGAAGTCCCGGAAGACCAGGGCGAACATGCGGGCGCCGATCAGGATGACGAAGACCATGGCGCTGATGTTCATGGTCTGGATGACGACGTCCTGAAGGATGGAGTCGCCTTTCACCTCGTTCTTCGCCTTGCCCTTCAGCTGTGCCCAGAGCGCCCAGACGATGCCGATGGAGAGGATGATCGCGACGACCCATCGATGGTCGATGGCGGTGGAGCCGATCTCCCATTTCTGTCGCGTCAGGGCGAAGAGGCCGACGCCGAACAGGATGAAAAGGATCACCCGGCCGAACCAGGCCCGCTCGCGGTTGGCGTCGCGCAGGACCTCGCCCGCCTTGCCGATGCAGTGGCTCGCCGTGCGCTGGACGCCGACGACGATGCCCCAGATCAGGCCGACCGTGAGGATCAGCGCTGCGATGATGGCGATCCATTCGCCTGTCGCGATCTCGTTCCGTTGCATGCGCAGGTCGAACTTGACCGTGAGGATGAGAAGCGCCACGAGCGAAATGCCGCCGACGATGATCGGAAGCGAGCGCTTGGGGTCGATGCGGTAGCCCGCCAGCATGATCGAGCCGACGGCACCGACGGCGGCGGCTTCGGTCGGGGAGGCGAGGCCGGTCAGGATCGAACCCAGAACGGCGATGATCAGGACGAGCGGCGGGATCAGTGAGGAGAGAATGTCGCGCCAGAAGGGCTCCCGCCAGGCATTCGCGAAGACCCCGTACATGGCCGCGCAGGCCAGCAGGAAGTAAACGATCAGCCAGTTGCCGCCGACGGATTTTTCGAGAACCAGGTCGAGGATAACGATACCGATATAGGCGGCGATCCCGATCAGCGGCGCCTTCATATGGGTATGGTCGATCCGGAAGCCGAACAGGAGCGCGGTAAAGAACAGGATCGAAAAGATCGCGAAGCCGTAGCTGATGACGTCGAAATAGCCCAGGGCGACGAAGCCGATCGCGATCAGGGCAACGAGGCCCAGCATTCCCGACAGGGTGCCCCATCTGTCCCCGGTCTCGTACTCGCTGGGGATCGGCGGCGCGGCCTTCGGGTTCACGATCGCGACGATGACGATATAGACGATATACATCCCGACCAGGACGAGGCCGGGGAAGAGGGCACCGGCGAACAGGTCGTTCACCGAAACCGTGTCCGGGCTGAAGTTGCCCATGGCGAGCTGGGCCCGCTGATAGGCGGTCGAGAGCTGGTCGCCGAGCAGAACGAGAACGATCGAGGGCGGGATGATCTGGCCCAGGGTGCCGGAGGCCGAGATCGTGCCGCAGGCGAGCTGTTTGGAATAGCCGCGCCGGATCATGGTCGGCAGCGACAGAAGGCCCATCGTCACGACGGTCGCGCCGATGATGCCGGTGGAGGCGGCGAGGAGCGCGCCCACCACGCAGACGGATATCGCGAGCCCGCCGCGCAGGGGGCCGAAGGCGCGGCCCATGTTGTCGAGCAGTTCCTCCGCGACCTTCGACCGCTCCAGCATCACGCCCATGAAGACGAATAAGGGAACCGCGATCAGGACGTCGCTTTGCTCGATGGCGAGGATCTGCTGCGGGAAGCCGTTCATCGCCGTCGCCATCGAGATGTCGAAGACGAACATCGCGATGAGCCCGAAGATGAGCGACACGCCCGCAAGGGTGAAGGCGACCGGGAAGCCCAGCATCAGCATGAAGCAGATGCTGAAGAACAGCAGGATGACGAGGACGGTTTTCAGTTCCATTTGGCCGCCCTCAGATCGGTTCGCGGTGTTCGCTTTCGGGGACCGGCGCCATGTTGGTGTCTAGCCGGCCCGAAAGGACGAGGAAGCTGCGGATGAGGAGGGCGATGCCCTGGAGCGCGACGACGGTCGCGAAGATGAGGATGAAGGTCTTCATCATGAAGACGAGGTGGAGGCCGAGCGGTTCTTGCGACCCTTCCATGATCTTCCAGGAATTGGCCACCAGGCTCCAGCCGTACCACCAGGTGATGAAGCAGACCGGCAGCAGCAAGGTCAGCACGCCGAAGATGTCGATCATCGCCTTTTTCCGGACCGACGCTTCCCGATAGAAGATGTCGACCCGAACATGCCCGTCGGCCTCCAGGGTAAAGCCGGCGCGCAGCAGGAAAAGCATGCCGTGCATGTAGAGGAT
>CAYGKX010000374.1:0-363 GCA_964350225.1 uncultured Rhodospirillaceae bacterium
TCGCCTTCATCGCCGTCGGCTTGCCCGCCCCGTTTGCGCCAACGATGACGACGATCTCGCCGCCGTCGACCGCGATGTCGACACCATTCAGGATGTCCGCGCCGCCATAGCCGCCGACGAGCCCCCTGGCATCGAGCATCATGCGGGCGTCGCCCCGCCGCCGCCGGCGTCGCCGGACGCGGCATCGGCTGCAGGTGCGCCATCCGTGCCGCGCGAGACCTTGCCGCCGCCGAGATACGCCTCGATCACCTCCTCGTTGGCCCGGATATCCGCCATGCTGCCCCGGGTCAGGACCGTGCCCTCCGCCATCACGATCACCGGGTCGCAGAGACGGGCGATCAGGTCCATGTCGTGCTCGATGAC
>CAYGKX010000374.1:373-4440 GCA_964350225.1 uncultured Rhodospirillaceae bacterium
TCGTGCGGCCGAGTTCCAGCAGCTTTTTCTGGCCGCCGGACAGGTTCCCGGCGAGTTCGTATTTCACGTGACCCAGGCGCAGGAAATCGACCACGTCCTCCGCCCGCCGGCGCACGTCGACCTCCTCCCGCTTTACCCGCCCCCAGCGCAGGCAGGACCACAGAAGGTTCTCGCCGGACTGGTGCGGCGGGACGACCATCAGATTCTCGAGGACCGGCATCGAGGCATATTCATGGGCGATCTGGAAGGTCCGGAGCAAGCCCAGTCGGAACAGCTCGTGCGGCTTCTTGCCGGTGATGTCGCGACCGTCGAGCAGGATCTTGCCGGAGGTCGGCGGAAAGACGCCGGCGATAATGTTGAACAGGGTCGACTTGCCAGCGCCGTTCGGGCCGATCAACCCGGTGATCGAACCCTTGGCGATGTCGAGGCTGCAGTCGCGGACGGCCTGGATGCCGCCGAAGGACTTGGAGACGTGATCGACCTTGATCATGGCCGGAGAGTGTAGCCGTGCAGAATCGGATAGGGAAGCGTGCGTGAGACACAACCCTTGCGGGTCACTCGGCCTGCGGGCCCTCGGCCTGCCGGGCGCGCGCCCGGGCGCGGCGCTCCCGCTCCAGCGTATAGAGGCCCACCAGAACGACCACGAGACCGCCGCCGAGCGTGTAGGCGTCCGGAAACTCGCCGAAGGAGAGGAACCCGATCAGAACGGCCCACAGGACGACAGAGTATGTGAAGGGCTGCAGCATCGAGGCCTCGGCGAGCGACAGGGCCTTGATGAGGAAGTAATGCGCGCTCGCCCCCAGGATGCCGGCGAGGATGAGAAAGCCCCAGCCCTCCGCATCCGGCATCCGCCAGTCGATCAGCCCGAAGGTGGCACTGATCGCCAGTCCCACGAAGACCGTGTAGAGCAGAGTCGTGTCGGGCGGGTCGGTACGGCTGACGAAGCGGACGAGGATCTGGTAGGTGGCCCACAGGAGGGCGCCGAACAGCGGCAGGAAATGAAACCATTCCAGCTCCCGGAAGCCGGGCCGCAGGATGACCAGGACCGCGAGGAAGCCGACCCCGATCGCGCTCCAGCGCCGCCACCCGACCGTCTCGCCCAGGAAAAGCGCGGCCATGGCGGCGACCATCAGGGGCGTGGTGGCGCCGATTGCATGAACATCCGCCAGGGGCAGGTAGCGTACGGCGAGAATGAAGGTGGCGATCTCCAGAGTCAGGACGGCCGCCCGGACGACCTGCAGCCAGGGCCGGGCGGACTTCATCCGGCTCCGCACCTGCCGCGGCCCGACCAGCACGATGGCGAAGAGGCAGAAGATGAGGAAACGGACCAGCAGGATCTGGGAGACCGCATAGCTCTGGGTCAGGTGGCGCGAAACCGCGTCCATCGAGACCAGGAGGCACATCGCCGCCAGCATGAAGGCGATGCCGGCGCCGGGCCGGTTTTCGTTGGGACCGCTCATGCGTGCCTAGTCCAGGTCAGGTAGGTGGACGACGTGGTCGCCGCCCGGTCCGCGCGGCACGTGGCCACCCGCGATGGCAAAATGGCCGTCATGGGCGCGGACGAAATCGGCGGGCGCAAGGACGGAACGGCCGATGGCCCGGACGCCCGGCAGGAAGCGCGCCTCGTTCAGAAGCCGATCGGTGATCCCGGCAGGCCGGCCGTCGTGTGCGCCATCCCTCATGGCGCCCTTTTAGACCGGGTCGGGCGCCGCCACAATCGACAGCGGCGGTGGTCAGGCTTGCCCTGGTGTCAGAGGCTCACCCCGGGCGAGGCGGCAATCCGGGGTATGTCCCTACTGGCTTCCCGCCGCGCGCACAATCTCCGTGCCCGACGCCGACCAGACGCCGTCATGGCCGGCGATGTGGGCGAGCGCCCTGTCGAGGGCACCGATACGATGGGGCTGGCCGGACATCCAGGGGTGGATCGTCAGGGTCATCATCCGGCCGTCCTCAGCCGTGGCCTCACGGTACAGCACGTCGAACTGGTCGGTGAGTTGTTCGACGAACTGATCCTCGGTGTGCTGGTACTGCAGCATGATGGTCTGGTCGTCCATCTCGTGCTGCAGCGGGAGCGCCGTCAGCGGGCCGTTCGCCGTGGTCAGCGGGAAGGGCATCTCGTCGGAGATCCAGTCGGTCACATAGTCGATGCCTTCGGCGGCGACAAGGTCGAGCGTCTTCATCGACTCGGACTTCGCGGGCGAGGCCCAGCCGGTCACCTTCTGGCCCGACATCTCGCGGAGGACGCCAAGAGCCTCCTGGATGCGCGCCGTCTCCTCCGCCTCGTCCTGGCCGCCGAAATGGACCTTGCCCATGTCGACGCCGTAGCCCATGACCTCCCAGCCCTTTCCGGTGACGAAGTCGACGAGGAAGGGATAGCGCGCGGCGACCATGGAATTGATCGCGACCGTCGGCACGATGCCGTGTTTCTCCAGCACCTTCGCGACGCGGAAGACGCCGACCCGGTTGCCGTAGTCGCGCAAGGTATAGTGGCGGAGGTCGGGATAGGGCGTGACCATGCCGCCCGGCGCCTTGAAGGGCTGGGCCGGCTGGTCGAGCGGAAAGAACTCGAGCGCGACGACCACGAAGAGCGCCATCTTGTTTCCCGCAGGCCAGGACACCTTCGGGCGGTCCGGCTGCATCGTCCAGCCGTACCACTCGTGGTCCATCCCGTACTTCCGCTTGGGATATTCCATATATTCCTTGTCGAGGGTCATCGCTCAGACCTCCCCGCCGGCCGTCTTGTAGCGTGCGATCGACGCCACGGCCTCGTCATAGTGGTGCGCCAGGAACCAGTCCGCGATTTCCCGCCCGGTCGTCACCCAGACGTCCTCGTGCCCGGCGATGTATTCCAGCGCCTCGGCGAAGGCGTCGATCCTGTGCGGGGTCCCGACGGCATAGGCGTGCAGCGGGATGCACATGACCGTGCCGTTCTCCGCCCCCTCCTCATAGAGCTGGTCGAAGTTCGCCTTCAGCATGTCGGCATATCGGCGCGGCGGGTGGTTATGCACGTTGTAGACGATGATGTCGTTCATCTCGAGCGAGTAGGGAATCGAGATGAAGCGGCCCTTCTTCACGTTCACCGGCTGAGGCTGGTCGTCGCAGAAAAGGTCGCACGTATATTTGAGGCCATATTCCGCGAGCAGATCCATCGTCCGCTCGGTATGGGTCAGGGCCGGGGCGAGCCAACCGGCGATCGTCTGGCCCGTATGCTTCTGCACCGTCTCGATCGCATCCTCGATGATCGCCCGCTCCTGCGCCTCGTCCATGTCGTAGCAGTAGCGGGTGTTGTAGATGCCGTGGGAGAAGAACTCCCAGTCCCGTTTGACGCATTCGGCGATGATCTCGGGATGGTGCTCGCAGAGGGCGACGTTGAGCGAAACGCTGCCTCGCACGCCACAGCGGTCCATGACCTCCATCATCCGCCAGTGACCGACCCGGTTCCCGTAGTCGCGCTGTGCATAGGGAATAACGTCAGGGGACGGCCGCGCCCAGGCCTTCCGCCTGGGATTCAGGGGCGGGTCGAGTTCGTAATACTCGATGTTCGGCGCCACCCAGAAAGCCACCCGCGCCCCGTTGGGCCAGGTGATCTTCGGCCGGTCAACATAGGGATGATAGTCGTAGAGACCCGGATCGCTCTTCACGGTCTGATGCTCCGTTTCTTCTGTCGTTGCGTTCGTCATTCCACGCTCGGTGTCCGCACCTTTCTCCTGCCTCAGTCGTTCGCCGGCGCGTAGCTCTCCAGATACTCGCGAACCGCCGCGACCGGCTCCACGTCGGCATACTTCAGGAGCATGTCGCACAGGTTCGAGAAGTGCGGGATCTCGTGCTTGTCGGCGACGCACTCCTCCGCGACGATCGTGCGGTAGCCGTGAGCCAGGCTGTCGACGACGCTCGCCCGGACGCAGCCGGATGTCGAGCCCCCGGTGAAGATGATCGTATCGATCCGGTGCCAGACGAGAAGCGATTGCAACGGCGTCTCGTGGAAGACCGAGGGCATGCGCTTGTTGTAGACGATGTCCCGGTCGTGATCGATCTCCAGCCGGTCGTCGAATTCGGCGCGGCGGGAC
>CAYGKX010000375.1:0-4438 GCA_964350225.1 uncultured Rhodospirillaceae bacterium
GAGCACGGTTTCGGTGCCAACGTTCTTCAGGTGAGCATAGACGTTGACACCCCCCCGCTCCGCTGTGACGCGCGCGGAAACCCGCTCGATCCGCGCGGCGAAGCGGAATGTCTTGTCGCCTGTCTGCCAGATGATCGTGGCCGCCTTGCCGATGAGCACCTGGGCCGCGACCAGCCGGCCATATTGCTGATCCGACAACTGGAACTCGACCTCAAGCTGGTCGGCGGCGATCAGGGTCGCGACCTTGTCGCCCACCCCCACCCGCTTGCCGACCGCGGTGGAAATATCCTTCAGAAAGCCGGCAAAGGGCGCGACCAGCTTGGTTTCCCGGAGGTCTTTCTCGGCCCGTTCGACCGCAACGGCCAGCCGGGCGATGACCGCATCCTGCTGGTCGATCCGGGCTTTCGTTGCCTCGATCCGCGATTCCCGTTCGGCAACGCGTGCCTTTTGTTCGTTCAGGGCAATGGTGGCGTCGTCGAGCGCCTTCTGCGTTCCGCTGCCGCTCTTGCGCAGCCTGATCTTTCGGTCGTAGTCGGTCTGGCGGAGCGCCATCTGTTCCTTGTCCCGCGCCAGAAGGGCGACGAGGCCGGCCAGATCGGCCCTGAGTTCCACAAGCCGGGAGCGTGCCTCCTTGAGCTGCGCCTTCCGTTCCTCGACGGCCTTGCGATAATCGAAATCGTCGATTTCGATCAGCAGGTCGTCCTTTCGGACGATGCCGCCTTCGGAGAAGGTCGTGCCGACGCGGACGATCCGCCCGGAGACGAGCGGCCGCAGTTCGGCCTCCCGCCCCGCGACGACAGTACCGTAGAGGGTGAGCTTCGGCGTGACGTCTGTCTGTTTGGCCAGGATCGTCCGGACGATCCAGGTGCGTTCCGGAATGTCCCTCAACGGGACCTGCGGCTTGGTTGCCAGGAAATAGCCGAAGATGCCGATCGCGACACCGACAATCATGAGCGCGACGACGCCCTTGCCGAGGATGCCGACGATCCGGCCCAGCCGTCCGCTTCGCCGGGGCGGCTCCGGCGCTTCCGTCGTCGGTTGGGCCTCGCCGACGGGGTTCGGGGTGGAACCGGCCGGTTCGTTCACGTCCATGGAGAGTGATCCTGTCCACTCGTTGCCGGCTGCCCGCAGATCGGCTTTCGCATCTGCGTCACGTTCCGATCATCCCGAATGCCACCCGATGATGTTGGCGAAAGCCGCGGCATTTACCACGGCTTGTTTTCAGAGTTATATCACACCGGTAACATCATGTTACGCACGTGCAACATTATGTCTCAGGTCTTACGAAAGGTTGGACATGTCTCTTCCCCCGTCGCCGCTGCCGCCCGAATCGGATTCAGACATTCGGTACAGGCTGGCGGCCCATTTGACCTGGCTGCTGACCGCCGGCAAAAGTGGCGAACGGGGAGATTTTTCGGATATGTCCCTGGATCACCACAATTTCCACGGACATACGCTTGAGGGCGCCAATTTCATGCGCGCCGGGCTTCATGCGGTCGAGATGATCCGCTGCGAGGCGGCACGGGCGGATTTCACCGATGCTGACATGACTGGGGCCTTTCTCCACCGTGCCCGGCTGACGGGGGCCTGTTTTCGGGGCGCGCGTCTCGCCGGAGCGGAACTCAACCACGCCGACCTGCGCGATGCCGATTTTTCGGGCGCCGACCTGACGGGCGTCGATTTTCACAAGGCCCATACCGACGGCGCAGTGTTCACCGGCGCCAAGCTCGACGGCTCCCGCGGCCTCGACCCGGTTGCCGCCTGACCTTCCCTTTCCCCCATCGGAGACTTCGTGACATGACCGACAGCCTGGGCTGGCGCAAAAAGATCGGCGTCGTGATCCCTGCCGTGAACACCATCGTGCAGCCGGAATGCGACGACATGCGGCCGGACGGCGTGACCAACCATGTCGAGCGGATCGTCACGCCGAATGCCCGGGTCGCGAGCGACGACGCCTTCCTGAAACATGTCGAGAACATGCGCGCGGGCATCATGGATGCGATCGACCGCATCCTGCCGTCTGCGCCGGACTTCCTGATCATGGGGCTCTCGCTCGAGGCCTTTTGGGAAGGTGTCCCGGGCGCGGAAGCCTTGCTCGACAAGGTTCGGGCCCGGGCCGGGGTCGATGCGACCATGGGATCGGCCAGTATCCTGGAGGCTCTGCCCCGCCTGGGCGAGCCCAGGCGCATCGCGCTGATCACGCCCCATCGTCCGCTCGGCGACGAGCGGGTTCGCGCCTACTTCACAGAGGCCGGCTACCAGGTGCAGGGATTGCACAGCTTCAATTGCGAGACGCCGCTGGAAATCGCACATGTCGGCCGCGATCAGCTTTCGGACGCGATCCAGGCGCTGAACGGGCCCGATGTCGACGCGATTGTCCAGGTCGGTACCAATCTCAGCATGGCCCGTCTCGCCGCAGAGGCTGAAGCAGAACTCGGCAAACCGGTTGTCGCGATCAACACGGCGACCTATTGGCACGCCCTCCGAAGCTGCGGCATCGAGGACCGGTTCGACGGCTGGGGACGGCTTCTCTCCGATTTCTAGCAGTACCGCTTCCGGGTTTCATCGACCGCGGATTGTCGACAAAGGATGCACTCGCGCTATCCGCGACTATGGAATTCGCTGCGAGTTTGGCGCATTGTATACTTTCCAACCGCCACCAGGGCGGCGCATGTCGAAAACGCGCGGCGCGGCGGCGGCAGAACAGGGAGAGTGTCATGCAGCAATCCGAGTTCAATCGCCGCGTCTTCATCAAGAGCATGGGCGCCGCCGCGGCGGCGACCACCACCTTCGGGGCCATGAGCGCCGCCCAGGCGGCCGAGGCCCTGCGCATCTGGACCATCGGCGTCGCCAAGGTCGGCGCCAAGGACTGGAGCGCCATGGAGAAGCAGGCCGGTATCGGCATCGCCTACTCGGCCAAGAGCGGCAGCGCCGACCAGGCCATCCAGAAGTTCGTCGTCGGGGACGGCAACAAGCTTTACGACGCCATTACCGACAATGGCGGCGGAATGGAGGACGCACTGGCCTCGCAAAAGGCCATCGTGAACCTCGATACCGGGAAGATTCCCAACTGGAAGAATATCTTACCCATCTATAACGAGGGTGGGACGGCTGCCGGCACCATTCGCCACAAGGGCAAGATCGTCGCTGTCCCCTATATCTCCAACGCCGATTCGCTGGCCTACAACAAGGGCAAGATCGGCGGTACGCTGGACAGCTGGGCCGCGCTCTTCGATGCGCAGTTCAAGGGCCGGGCGTCGATGCAGAACGATTTCGGCCCGACCCTGACCAACACGGCGATCTACCTGAAGCAGACCGGCAAGCAGGACATAAACGATCCATCGGACATGACGCCGGCGGAGGTGAAGGGCGTCTGCCAGTTCCTCATCGAGCACAAGAAGAAGGGCCAGTTCCGCACCTTCTGGGACGGCTTCCAGAATGGCGTCAGCCTGCTGGCGAGCGAGGAGGTCCTGGTGTCTTCCTGCTGGGAGCCGGTCGCCCTCGTTGCCGGCCGCAAGGGCCCCGACATTGTATACGGGACCATGAAGGAGGGGCATCAGGTCTGGAACAACATCTGGATGCTGACCCGCGGCGGGCACGGCCGGAAGATGGACGACAGCTTCTACAAGCTGATGAATGTCTATCTGTCGCCCTGGTTCGGGTCGCTGACCCTCGCGACCTTCGGCTTCGGCCCGCAGATGACCGGCGTTGTCGACTATATCAAGGCCCACCCGGAGATGTTCGATGCCAAGGCCCAGGCGACGATCATCCAGCGCCTGAAGGACAAGCAGGCGCGCTACGCCGTCAAGGGGAATTCCTGGCAGAACGTGTTCCCCAAGAATATCCGCGCCTATCAGGACTGGTGGGCCCGGGTGCAGGCGGCCTGATCCGACAGGACGGCGAAACGCCAGGCACATGACGACGAACCGCGCCTCGGCGCGTACCGACAGGGTGCAGGGGGGCCGCACGCCGGCGGTCCCCCTGTCTCTGTGGGCGCGCCTGACCGGCGAGCGCGGCCTCCAGCGTTGGGCGTTCTACCTGCCCGTCGCCTTCATGCTGTTCTTCTTTGTCCTTCCCATCCTGCTCACCGTGGTCTGGAGCGTCTTCGAGCGGACCCAGTTCTGGATGGAACCCGGCTTCACGCTCTTCTCCTACATCAACTTCTTCACCTCCGCCCGCCTCGAGAATTTTCTCTACTCGATGCTCCATTCGTCGGTGTCGGTCGTCGTCGCCTTCGTGATCGGGTTTCCGATCGCCGTCTTCGTCCGGCGTCATGTGCCGCAAGTCGCACAGCACCGGGTAATCCTGTTGTTTCTCCTGCCCTTCATGGTCTCGGAGATCATCCGTACTTTCATGCTGCGCCCGGTCCTCGGCCGGAACGGATTGGTCAACGGCGTCCTGATGGACCTGGGGCTGATCTCCGAGCCCATCACCTCGA
>CAYGKX010000376.1:0-3007 GCA_964350225.1 uncultured Rhodospirillaceae bacterium
ACGACGCGTTCCGCCGACAAGGCGGGAGACGTGGACGCGCGCGAAAGGGCCGCCCGCGAATGGGCCGCCGCGACCGGCGGCGACCTGCCGGCCGCCCTCCTCAGCGGGGCCAGCGGCTATGGCCCTCCGACGCGCGACGAACACGCCTGGTTGATGGACCTGGCGGCGGCCGGGATGGCCGTGCGCGCGACGGCCACGGCGGTCGGCCATTCGATGGAAGCCAGCTTCTTGCAGAACCTGATCCTCGGCATCATGTCAGTCCGGCGCGGGGACCTGTTCGGCCCGCTCTCCGACGACCCCGTCGAGGCCGGATCGCCCAAAGGCCCGGTGTCGAGTATGGCGATCACCGCCTGGGGCCATTTGCGTGGCGAGGGCCTGGCAATCGTGGAGGCCGACGATGGCAACTAACGGCAATGCATCGAAGCCGGTGGCGATCACCGGCGTCGGGATGGTCACGCCGCTCGGGCGGGGTGTCGACGACAGCTGGTCGCGCCTGGCTGCCGGTCAATCCGGCATTCATCAGATCACCCGCTTTTCGACCGAAGGCCTGCGCACGCAAATCTCGGGGTCCGTCGATTTCATGGACGTTGATCCGGTCACGATCCCGTCGCTCAGCTATGCCATGGCGGATGCGGCCGTGTGCGAGGCGTTGGGCGAGAGCGGCATTGTCGAAGAAGGCGAATTCCCGGGTGACCTGTTCCTCGCCGCGCCACCCATCGAACATGACTGGTTGTCGCGGGAATATCTCGCGAAACATCTGTCGGCAGGCGAGACCAGCCCCTACAGCCGGCGGCCGCTCGATCTGCCGGACGGTGCGCTGTTCCCGTATCACGAGGATTTCCTGAACGGCACGATCGGGGAGCGCTTCGCCGCCCGGTACAACATCGCGGGGTCCCCCATCGTGCTGACGACGGCCTGCGCCTCCGGGGCGTCGACGATACAGTTGGCGACGGAAGCGATCCGGCGCGGCGACGTCGCCGCCGCCCTCGCCGTCGGCACGGACGGGTCGATCCAGGAAGAATCGCTTATCCGTTTCGCGCTGCTGTCGGCCCTGTCGACCAAGAACGACCCGCCGGAGGAGGCGTCAAAACCCTTTTCCAAGAACCGGGACGGCTTTGTCATGGCCGAAGGCGCCGCGGCGCTGGTGCTGGAAGACCCCGACCATGCCCGGGCGCGCGGCGCGGAGATCCTGGGCTATGTCCGCGGCTGCGGCGAGGCTGCCGACACTTTCCACCGGACCCGCAGCAATCCGAACGGAAAGGCAATCATCCGCAGCATCGCGGGGGCGGTCGAGGATGCCGGGCTTGCGCCGGACGATGTCGACTACGTCAATGCCCACGGAACCGGGACGCCCGAGAACGACAAGATGGAGTATCTGGGGATCACAACCGTCTTCGGCGAGCGGGCGCACAAGCTGCCGGTAAGTTCCAACAAGTCGATGATCGGACATACCCTGACGGCGGCCGGGGCGATCGAGGCGGTCTTCACCCTGAAGACCCTGCGCGAGGGCCTGCTGCCGCCGACGATCAACTATCGGGAGCCGGATCCGGCGCTCGACCTCGATGTCGTTCCCAACGAGGCCCGGAAGAGCGGCGCGGAGATCGCGCTTTCCAACTCCTTCGGCTTCGGCGGACAGAATGTCAGCCTTGTGATCGGCCTGTCGGAGAACTAGGCACCCGTCGCTTCCGGAAGGTATCGGGGCAACGGGTCGCACCGCCTTTGGATTTCGGCGCCGGCTGGTCTATGTAACCGGCTCACCCCCCGTTTTCGTTCCCACAGATACGAGCGTGACCATGCGCGCCCTTCGCCTCATCGAAGAGGAAAACCTCGCTTTCGTCGATTTGCCGGATCCGGACGCG
This sequence comes from uncultured Rhodospirillaceae bacterium, assembly GCA_964350225.1. Taxonomy (GTDB): domain Bacteria; phylum Pseudomonadota; class Alphaproteobacteria; order Bin65; family Bin65; genus CAYGKX01. The sequence continues at coordinate 1,860 of CAYGKX010000376.1, forward strand.
CCCACCGGCGACGATGTCGTCGTCCGGATGAAGGCGGTCTCGCTGAACCACATCGACCTGTTCGGCTTCCGCGGCATGGCATTCGCCAAACGCGAACTGCCGCTCACGGTCGGGGTCGAGGCCTCCGGCGTCGTGGAGGCCGTGGGACCCGATGTCCGGGGGCTCGCGCCGGGCCAGGCGGTGGTGGTCTATCCCGGCGCCTATTGCGGCACCTGCCGCCCCTGCCGGGAAGGCCGGGAAAATCTTTGCGAGAACATCGCCGGCATCATGGGTTTCCACATTGATGGCATGGCGCGGGAGCTCCTGACCGTACCCGCCGCGCGCGCCATTCCGGTGCCCGACGGGGTCGACGCCGTTTCCGCTGCCTGCACGACGGTCACCTTCGCGACGGTCCAGCACATGCTGTTCGACAATGCGAGGCTGGAGCCGGGCGAGACGATCCTGGTTCATGCCGGGGGCAGCGGCATCGGCTCTTCGGCCATCAAGATGGCGAAGGCGATCGGCGCGACCGTCATCACGACGGTGGGCAGCGACGACAAGGCTGAGAAGGCGGCGGCCTTGGGCGCCGACCATGTCATCAACTACCGGGAGGAGCGGTTCGAGAGCCGCGTCCGGCGCCTGACCGGCAAGAAGGGGGTCGAGGTCGTTTTCGAGCATGTCGGCCCGGATACCTGGGCAGGCAGTCTCCTGTCTCTGAAGCGGGGCGGTCGGCTGGTCACCTGCGGATCGACCACAGGCATCGCCGCCCAGACGAACCTCTACCAGATCTTCCAGCAGCAGCTCCGCATCTTCGGTTCGTTCGGATCCAGCGTGCAGAATGTTCGCGACTCGCTGGACAAGATGGCCGCCGACATCACACCGGTGATCGACAGCGTCATCGACCTGGAAGACTTCCCGGTCGCCATCGAGCGCCTGCGCGGCCGGGACGTGTTCGGCAAGATCGTCGCGACCATCGGGTAGGGACCCACCTCAAAACAGTCGGTGCGTTGCTTTGAGTCGGCAACGGATCGACGGCGGAACTTGCGGATCTTGAACAGGTCTACGACTTCCCGCCGATGATCCGCTTGCCCACCGGCCCGAGCAGCGACGGCTCCATCGATTGTCCGGCCGCCAGGCGCTTGTCGGCGCTACGCTTAACGACGTTGACC
>CAYGKX010000376.1:3017-4386 GCA_964350225.1 uncultured Rhodospirillaceae bacterium
CGACGGCGGCAACCGCGCGTATGCCGTTGCGGCCTACGATTTCCCACCGATGATTCGCTTGACCACGGCACTAAGGAGCGACGGCTCCATTCGCTGACCGGCGGCCAGGCGCTTGTCGGAACTCCTTTTGACGACGTTCACGCCCAGGATCGATAGCGCAATCCCCCAGATGAAGGACAGGCTCGCCATCGCGGCGATGATCGTGCCGGCCTGGTCCGGGTGGCGAACGATGGCGTAGACGAGCGCCCCCACCTGCGCGACCCAGGTGACGGCGACCGCGTAGCCGAAGGTCGGGCGCCAGCGCCGCACATAGGCGTCCTCCGACCGGACTTCCGACCGGAAGGTCTCGTTGATCTGGGTGAGCGCCGTGCGGGTCTCGTTGCTTTCGAGGATCGCCATCTGCTCGATATGTCGGTTGGCTTCGCGGAGCTGGTCGGGCGAGATCTCGCTCTTGTCGATGGCATGGCCGGCGGTGGTCAGGGCGTCGGCGGCCGCCTTCGCGACCGGGTTGTCGATGCGCCCCAGGGCGGCGCCGACGACCTTGGTCAGGATCGGCAGCCCGATGGACGCGATAAGGGCGGGTATCATGGTTGGGTCTCCAATCGGGAGGGTGATGTAGCGGGGACGACGCAGAGGGGGCGAAGCGGCGGCGTCAGTCGGGCGGGCGCACGTCCAGCTTGGCCTCGATCCGCAGAAGATGGGACGTCAGCCGGTCCTCCACCTCCCGTAGATGCTCGATGGAGGCATAGGATTTCGCGACCTCCACCTTGAATTCCGCCAGCGCCATACGGTCCCGGTCGTGGCCGCGGTCGACCCGCCGGTTCAGGTCGCGGGTCACGGCCTCCAGGTCCTGACGCGTGCGCCAGATCAGCCAGAAGAGCCCGGCGAGCGCCGGGATCTCGATGGCGGTTACCCACCAGATCATGTTGAGGGTCCAGGTAGCGGTCATAGGGCGCCCGCCTCAAAACTGCGTGTCGCGCGGCTTGGGCGCCGGGGCGGAGCGGGGGGTAGGGCTGGGCGCAGGAGTGGGGATGCCGGATTTGGGTTTCGCGTCCGAACCGGGTGTGCCCGGCGCGCCGGAAGTACCGTCCGCGCTACGCGGCAGGACCCTGTGCTGCCGCCCTGCCGCAACGGCGCAGCTCTTCCCGTTTGGATGGCTGATGACCAGGGTCCAGCTACCCGACGGTCCCCCGTGAAGCTCCACGACGAAACCGCGGTTCTCCCGCGCGATCATCCTCAGCCGCTCGCCATATCGCTTGGACAGCATCTCGACCAGAACGGCCCGGGGCGCGCAGACTGGCCGCTGGGCATCCGCGGGCGCCGGTGCCCAGGCAAGCAGAAACGCGGCGGACGCGATTGCGCCGCCGAT
>CAYGKX010000377.1:0-577 GCA_964350225.1 uncultured Rhodospirillaceae bacterium
CCCATGACGAAGCCGTCGCGGTCCCGGTCCCAGGGGCGGGATGCGCTCTTCGGCCGGTCGTTGAACCCGGTCGACAGGGCACGTGACTGGGAAAAGCCCGTCACGCCCAGCCGGCAGATCGGCGCTTCCGCACCGCCGGCGACCATCACGTCGGCATCGTCCAGCATGATCAGCCGGGTCGCGTCGCCGATGGCATGTGCGCCGGTCGAACAGGCCGTCACGACCGAATGGTTCGGTCCCTTGAAGCCATACTTGATCGACACATGGCCCGACGCGAGATTGATCAGGGCGGCGGGAATGAAGAACGGCGACAGCCGTCGCGGTCCCCGCTCGTGCAACGTCAGCGACCCGTCGTAGATGGTCTGCAGGCCGCCGATCCCGGAACCGATCAGGACGCCGGTGCGGTCCTGCTGGTCCTCGTCCGCGGGGACCCAGCCCGAGTCGCCAACCGCCAGTTCGGCCGCGGCCATCGCGAAGATGATGAACTCATCGATCTTCTTGATGTCCTTCGCTTCGACCCAGTCGGTCTTCTCGAACAGCCGTGCGTTGGGGTTGTCGGCCTGCGCACCGGGTTGCT
>CAYGKX010000377.1:587-4377 GCA_964350225.1 uncultured Rhodospirillaceae bacterium
CCGTCGGGATCTGTCCTGCGACATGGCAGGGCAGATCGTCGACCGGGAACCGTTCGATGCGATCGATGCCGGATTTACCGGCTATTAGGGCTGACCAATTGTCGTCCGCGCCGACGCCAAGAGGCGTGACGAGGCCTATTCCGGTGATGACCACCCGCCTCATGCCAGAAGGCTCCGCGCCATGGTATGTCGTGTCGGTATCAGCCGCGCCAGGACAGTTAAGTCCGGGCGCGGCGCAATCCGATTAGGACTTGATTTCGGAGATATAGTCGATCGCGTCCTTGACGGTCGAAATCTTCTCGGCCGCATCATCGGGGATCTCGATCTCGAACTCTTCCTCGAAGGCCATCACCAGCTCGACCGTGTCGAGGCTGTCGGCGCCCAGATCGTCGATGAAACTGGCATTGTCGCTCATAATTCGTCCCTCGGGTCCTTTTGTTTCTCACGCTCAAACGACTTTCCTAACGGGCTCCGCCGCAATCCGCAAGCGCACCACGCGCTCCCCGGCAATACGCGGGCTGCCGCGCCACATTCGTAACGGTGCCCACTCGCCGCCGGTAACCGCCGATACGGCACCCTTACCAGCCGCGAGCGGGCGGCTAGTAACATACTTTATCGGGCTTGACCAGCATCGCAGGCCACGCCGCACCCCTTCCGCAAAACACGCGGAAACAGGCCTCAAATCATCGCCATCCCGCCGTTCACATGCAGCGTCTGGCCGTTGACGTAGGAGGCTTCCTCGCTCGCCAGATAGACCGCGGCGCCCCCGATATCCTCCGGCGTGCCGAGCCGGCGGGCGGGGATGCGCTCCATCAGCGCGCTTTGTTGCTTCTCGTTCAGCGCATCGGTCATCGGTGTCTTGATGAATCCCGGCGCGATGCAGTTGACCGTGATCCCGCGGGTCGCGACCTCGCCCGCCATGCTTTTCGACATTCCGATCAGCCCGGCCTTCGACGCGGCATAGTTCGCCTGGCCCGGGTTGCCGGTGACGCCGACGATCGAGGTGATGTTGACCACCCGCCCCCAGCGGCGGCGCATCATCTCCTTCAGCGCCGCGCGAGACAGGCGGAAGGTCGCCGTCAGATTGACGTCGATGACCTTCTGCCACTGGTCGTCGGACAGACGCATCGACAGCATGTCGCGCGTCAGGCCGGCATTGTTGACGAGGATGTCGACCTGGCCCATCGCCTCTTCCACGGACGGCACCAGAGCCTCTGTCTCTTCGGCATCCTGGAGATTGCAGGTCGCGATATGGACGCGCTCTCCCAGTACCGCTGCCAGCTCCTCCAGCGCCTCCCGCCGGGTCCCGGACAGACAGACATCCGCGCCCTGGGTGTGCAGCGCCGTCGCTATCGCACCGCCGATGCCGCCCGACGCGCCGGTTACAAGGGCTTTCTTGCCAGTCAGATCGAACACGGCCGTGCTCCTTCCAATGTCTTCCGTCTCATAGGGTGGCGGCGAACGCCTCGATGTCGGCGGGCGTGCCCGCAGCGGTGCCGGACAATTCCGGATGAATGCGTTTGGTGAGGCCGGTCAGCACCTTTCCGGCGCCGAGCTCGACGAGGCTGTCGACCCCCTGCGACTGCATGTAGAGGCACCCTTCGCGCCAGCGCACCATCGCGGTCACCTGTTCCACGAGCCGGTCGCGGATCGCGTCCGGGTCGCTCACCTGGCTTGCCGTGACGTTGGCGACGAGCGGGACGACCGGCATCTTCGGCATGGTCTTCGCGAGGGCCTCCGCCATCGCGTCGGCCGCGGGCTGCATCAGGCTGCAGTGAAAGGGCGCCGAGACCTGCAGGCGCATGGCCCGGCGCGCACCCTTGTCCGGCGCGATCTCCGTCGCCCGGTCGATCGCCGCCGCATGGCCCGACAGGACGACCTGCCCCGGAGCGTTATCGTTGGCGGGGGCGCAGACCTCACCCTGGGCGGCTTCCGCCGCAATCTCCTCGGCAACCGGCAGGTCGACGCCGAGCAGCGCGGCCATCGCCCCTTCGCCCACTGGCACGGCCGCCTGCATCGCCCGGCCGCGCAGCTTCAGAAGGCGCGCCGTGTCGGCGATCGAGAAAGCCCCCGCCGCCGCGAGCGCCGAATATTCCCCCAGGGAATGACCGGCGACGAAGGCGGCATGCTTGGCAAGATCGAGACCCGCCTCGGCCTCGAGTACGCGGACGACGGCGAGTGACACGGCCATCAGGGCCGGCTGGGCATTCTCGGTCAGCGTCAGGTCGTCGACCGGCCCCTCGAACATCAGGCGCGACAGGCCCTGCGAAAGTGCGTCGTCGATCTCCTCGAAGACCTCGCGCGCAGCCGGAAAGGCCTCGGCCAGTTCCTTGCCCATGCCGACCGCCTGCGAGCCCTGGCCGGGAAAGACGAAAGCGCGGGTTGTCATGATCGCTCCCTAGTCGATTGTAGTCCGGCGTCGGGTGCCGTCCGGCGTCGAGCACCGTCCGGTGTCGATTGTCGTCCGGACCCCGTTGTGCGCCCGAACGGGACGCCTGCCGTTTTTCCTTGTTCGCCGGGATCCGACAGGGTGGCCCCCGGAGAACGGGGCCACAGTCATAGCCGGGCGCGCCGGAGTGTCAAGCGCGGGCGCACGGCCTTCCGCCCCGCCCCTTGCACCCGCCGGGGAAATGCGTATATTCCGCGCCTTCACATAGCTCCTTGCCGGCGCACAGACGAGGCGTCGGCTAGAGCCGGGACGGCCAGACGGATTATCCGGAACGGCGCCGGTTCGTGAAACAGCCAGAGGGAGACCGGCGATATGCCACTCTACGAAAGCGTGTTCATTGCACGCCAGGACATTTCGGGCGCCCAGGTGGACGCCCTCGCCGACGGCTTTGCGGAAGTCATCGGCAACGGCGGCGGCCAGATCGCCAAGCGCGAATACTGGGGCCTGCGCAACCTCGCCTATCGCATCAAGAAGAACCGCAAGGGGCACTACGTCCTCTTCAACATCGACGCGCCCGCCGAGGCGGTGCACGAGATGGAGCGGCTGATGCGCCTCAACGACGACATTCTCCGCTTCATGACCCTGCGCATGGACGAGCTCGATGCCGAGCCGTCGGCCATGATGCAGGGCAAGTCGAGCGAACGGCGCGAACGGGCCGACCGCGGCGAAAGCCGGGGCGACGGCGACGATCGTGGGGATCGCGGTGACCGGCGTGGCCCCAAGGCCGATGCCGAGAAAAAGGCCGATGCCGAAAACAAGGCGGATGCCGAGAAAGCGGAAGCGAAAACCTCCGACGAAGGAGACAAGTAATGCGCTCTGGTGGATTTCCCCGTCGTCCCTTCTTTCGCCGTCGCAAGAGCTGCCCCTTCTCGGGCCCGAATGCGCCGAAGATCGACTACAAGGACGTCAAGCTCCTGCAGCGTTTCGTCTCGGAACGCGGCAAGATCGTGCCGAGCCGCATCACCGCGGTGTCGGCGAAGAAGCAGCGTGAGCTGGCCCGGGCGATCAAGCGCGCCCGCTTCCTGGCGCTCCTGCCCTACGTCGTGAAGTCGTAAGGAGACCCCGGCAATGCAAGTCATTCTCCTGGAACGGATCGAGCGGCTCGGCCAGATGGGCGACGTCGTCACGGTCAAGCCCGGTTACGCACGGAACTTCCTGCTACCGCAGAAGAAGGCCCTGCGCGCGACCGACGACAACCTGGCCTATTTCGAGACGCAGCGTGCGCATCTCGAGGCCGATAATCTCAAGCGCAAGAGCGAAGCCGAGAGCATCGCCGAGAAGATGGCGGACCTGACCCTTGTCGCCATCCGTCAGGCGGGCGATTCGGGCCAGCTCTACGGT
>CAYGKX010000378.1:0-4363 GCA_964350225.1 uncultured Rhodospirillaceae bacterium
TCGCGGCTGGCGAGCCGATGGAACGGATGTTCGTGACGGGGCGCAGCTACAAGACCTGGCAGGATCGCCCGGTCGATACGGCGCTGCTGCACGATCTCTACGACCTCATCAAGTTCGGGCCTACCTGCCACAACAGCTGTCCGCTCAGGGTCAAGTTTGTGGTGTCTCCGGAGCAGAAGGCGATCCTGCACGATGCGATGGCCGACGTGAACAAGGGCAAGGTCGCCGCCGCACCGGTCAGCGCGGTCCTGGGCATGGACAAGGATTTCCCGGACCACCTGCCGGTGCTCTATCCGATCCTGCCCAAGGCGGTCGCCATGTATCGCGGCAGCGCGGCGCTGACGGCCGAGACGGCGTTCCGCAACTCCAGCATGCAAGCGGGATATTTCGTCCTCGCGGCCCGGGCTCTCGGCCTCGACGCGGCGCCGATGAGCGCATTCGACAAGGCAAAGATGGACGCGGCCTTCTGGGCCGGGACGAACATCGAGACCAACGTCATCTGCAATCTGGGATACGGCAAGCCGGAAGACCTGCTGCCGCGCGATGCCCGTCCGGCCTTCGACGAGGTCTGCGAGATCGTCTGACCCGCGAAGTCTGGGCCGCGAAGTCTGGGTCGCGGTCAGGCGGCCTGGTCGAAGATCATCATCACATATGCGGCGAACATCGACAGGTGGACGACGCCGAGCAACAGGTTGGTCCGTCCGCTGCCGAAGGTGACGAGGCTGACCACAAGGGTCGTCGTCAACATGACGATGTCGGGGTTGCTCAGGCCCAGTTCGACCGCCTCGCCGGTGACCCAGCCGATGGTCAGGACGGCCGGGACGGTCAGGCCGATGGTCGCGAGCGCCGAGCCGAGGCAGATGTTGACCGCGCGCTGCAGGCGGTCTTGCCGGGCTGCCTGGACGGCGCTCAACCCCTCCGGCGTCAGAACAAGCGCCGCGATCAGGAACCCGCCGAGGGCGAGCGGCGCGCCGAGGGTCTGGATGCCGAAATCGACATAGACGGCCAGGTTCTTCGACAGGAGAACGATGGGCAGCAGGGCCGCGACCAGACCGAAGGCGTGCCACGGCACCGTCCGGACGGTGCAGCTGTGCGCGTGGTCCTCATGATGCTCCCCAGCCTCCCCGTTCTCGGCCGTGCCCTGGAAGATGTCGCTGTGGGTGACGGTCTGGATCGCGAGGAAGGTGCCGTAGAGTGCGATCGACATGACGATGAGGAAGGCCGTCTGCAGGACCGAAAGGCTGTCCCCCGGCGCCGAAGACGTCACGTGGGGCACGACCAGCGATAGGATCGCCAGGGGGATCAGTACCGCCATATAGGCGTTGGCGCCCGACAGGTTGTAGCCCTGCATCCGATGGCGCAGGCCGCCGGTCAACAGGCTCAGCCCGACCAGCCCGTTCAGGACGATCATGATGACCGAGAACATGGTGTCCCGGGCCAGGGTCGGCTTGTCCGGCCCTGCGACCATGATCGAGGAAATCAGCGCGACCTCGATGCCGATGACGGAGAGGGTCAGGATCAGGGTGCCGTAAGGCTCGCCCAGCAGGGTCGCCAATCCCTCGGCATGACGCACGACCGCGAAGGACAGCCACAGCATGATGACGAACAGCCCGACCAGCAGGGCCATGGCCGCGACCATGCCGACCGAAGCCGGGGCCGCCGCGCTGCCGAAGACCAGAAAGAGGACGAGAACCGCATAGCCGACGATCGTCGACGCCTCTTCCCGGATACGCTTCATGGGCTGCCTGCCTTCCTTGCCGGCGGTGCGCCGCCACGTTCGCCGCCCAGATGTATTGGCATTGAAAGGCGCTATGCAACCCTTTCTCCCGAGGTTCCCCAGTCGTGGTTCCCCGGTCGGGCTTTCCCAGTCGGGCTCTCCCGGGCGGGCTTTCGATTATTCCAGTTATCGATGCGCTGGCGAACCGACTTTCGGGCCAGGCGCGACGCGAAGCCGGACGATGGCCTGGAGAAAAGCGGGGCGCGACAAGCCGATGTCCCCCTGGCATTTCCGCGCTTCGGTACGGCAACGATGTCGGCCGGATAGTGTGCCCGGTCCGAATATGTGGCGATCGGGCCCGTCTCGCCGCGGGATCATACCGACCGGATTACAACGACCTCTTTGCAACCAAGGGCCGGGGCAGGTCGTATCTGGTCTTGAGCGCGGCGTCGTCCAATGGAGCGGCAGTGGCTGCGGGGCGATGATCTTCGCTGCGCTCGCCCTGAAACTCCAACAAATGTAGCGATTGGTCCGCCGGAAGAAGCAGAAGCCGGCGGACTAGGGTACGCGGGTCCAGGTCTGGCTGCGTCCGAGGAGCGGGATGCCGATATAGGCGCGCACGTTAAGCCGCCCGTCCTCCAACAAGGTCATCTTCACCCGGTAGGAGTCGCCGTCGCGCGGGTCGTAGACCCTCCCCCCGGTCCATTGCCGCGGCGTGTCGCTTGCGCGCAACTGCGAGAGGACACGTAACCCGAGAAGGGGGCGGTCGCGCTTGGACGGGTCGGGATTTTCGCGGTCGTATGCCGGGCCCCGGCTCGGGGCGCGGTCGAGCCAGACGATCTTGCCGCACATGAACTCGCCGCAGCGATAGATCCGGATGTGGCTCTTGTTGCCCTCCGTCGCCCAGACGCCGACGGGAGAGGGCGCCCGAGCCTCGGCGAGGGCGCTGGTCGAGATCACCAGGACGGCGAGCGGAATCAGCGACCGTGCGGCGAACGAGAGCGGGCGTGCGATGGGGCGTGGGGAGAGGGGCATGTTCTTGTGCCGGTTCGGTTGATGGCGGTTTGCACCATGTCAGTTCGGGGCTCGCTATGTTCGGCGAACGCAATACACCCCGGACGGGTTCCGTCTGATCGGCGCCTTCCCGGCCGCTTCCCGGCAGGCGGGGCCTACGGGGCCGAACGGAACGATTGCCGCGGCGCCCGGTTGACCGCGCATGCCCTGTCTCACCGCCTTGTCGCCCGCTGCCAGGCCCGTCGAGCCTGAGCGCTGGGCCCGCCGGTCATGTTCGACGCGCTAGGTCTCGCGGGAACGGTCGCGATCTTTTGCGTCGCGGCGGCGGGCATCGGTCTGGCCGGGGTCCGGATGGCCTTTCTCGCCGACGTCATCGCGGATCGGAGCGGATGGGGCGAGGCCCTGGCGGGGGCAGCGCTTCTCGGGGCGGCCACGTCGCTGCCGGGGATCGTCACGTCCGTCACGACGGCGGCGGCCGGTCACCCCGAGCTCGCGGCGGCCAACGCCCTCGGAGGGATCGCGGCGCAGACCGCTTTTCTCGCCCTCGGCGACATCACCTACAGGCGCGCCAATCTCGAACATGCCGCCGCCTCTCCGACGAACCTCACCCAGGCCGTCATACTGCTCGTCCTGCTTGCCATCCCGCTTCTCGCCGTCAATGTACCGGCGGTTTCGGTGGGCGGGATGCATCCGGCGACCCTGGTCCTGCTGCCGGCCTATGCAGCCGGACTGCATCTCACCCGTCAGGTCGCCTGGGCGCCGCGCTGGTTCCCGGCGCGGACGCGCGAAACCCGGGAAGACCTGCCGGAGGAGGACCGCTGGAAACGCCTGTCGAACCGGCGCCTCGCCGCGGAATTCGCGGCGATGGCGGCGGCCGTTGGCCTGTGCGGCTGGATCGTCGGTCAGTCCGGTATCGCAATTTCCACGGCGACCGGCATCAGCGGGTCCACCGTCGGCGCCCTGATGACCGCCGTCGTCACGTCCCTGCCGGAACTTGTCACGACCCTGGCCGCGATACGGCGGGGCGCCCTGCAACTCGCCGTCGGAGGGATCATCGGCGGCAACTGTTTCGACGTTCTCTTCCTCGCCTTCGCCGATATTGCCTATCGGGACGGCTCGCTCTACCACGCGATGGGCGCGAGCGCGTCCTTCTGGCTCGGCCTGTCCATCCTGATGACCGGTATCCTGCTTCTGGGATTGCTGCACCGACAGAAACACGGGCCCGGCAACATCGGTTTTGAAAGTGGCGCTCTGCTGCTTCTGTACGCTGGCGGCGCGGGGTTGCAGGCGGCAATCGGGTAAGGCGCCTTTCCAGCAAGATTTTCCTATGAACGCGGCGATTGAAGCTTCAAGATTTGTTAACCGGAAAAGGCGGCCAATACCCATTGGGAGGAACACGGAGCAGTCCGCAGGGCCGGGTTCTCGACCAAGATAACAATATTAATCGACACCCTCCGTGGAGATATCTCGATGACCCAGGAATGCCTGTGCCCGACCACTTCGTCGGAAACCTACACGCCTGCATCGCTGGAACGTCGCTCCTTGCTGGTCGGCATCGGCGCGGCGGCCGGCGCGGCGATGTTTGCGGGCGGCGAGTCCGCACAGTCGACGCCACAGAACGCAATCTCGCCC
>CAYGKX010000379.1:0-4363 GCA_964350225.1 uncultured Rhodospirillaceae bacterium
AACACGCCTGGCGCGTCCCAACGGGTTTGAAGCCCGCGCGGCCCACCGGGAGCCGATCCTCCTCCATCCCGTCCACCGTCATGCCGCCTCGTCGGTGCCAGCGGCGAACAGCGCGGCGGCGGACCCGACGAGCTCGCGCTCGTTTCCCATCCGCCGCGTCAGCTTCATCTTATCGAAGAATTCCAGGATCTCGATACTGAGATTGCGGCCCATACCAGACCAGTCCCGGTAGTTGGCCGCGGTGAACCGGCCACCGGGCACGGTCGCGGCGCCGCGCTCAGCGATCTCGCCCAGTTCCCGCAGTCGATCCATGGTCATGTAGCGGTTGTCGCTGACCCGGAGAACGCGCCCCAGTTTCGCCGCCCGGCCGAGCAACGCTCCCACGGCCTTCTGCTCGACACCGGTGCTTTCGGACAGTTCGAATACGGTCGGCGGCTTTTCGTCCGCGCCGGCCATCAACGCCCGAACCTGGTGCCACAGCTTCTCATCGGCGTCCGACAGGCGGGGCTCGAAACCCCGGCGATGCAGCATCGCCCCGGCGCGGCGGATCTCTCCCTGGCCGGCCAGCGCCGCCAGCGCCGCGCGATAGGCGACGGGCTGCACCTTGCGTGGCAGATTGCGCGCGAGTGCTGCATCATTCGCCCCACCACCGTCCGGCCGGGACCGGTGCCATTCCTCGAGCGCCGTCAGGATGTCCTGCTGCAGGGTGTTCCAATGAGCTTCGGTCAGGCCGACGATCTCCGCGCCCTCCCGGCAGAGGATGGCGCCGTCGAACAGGGTCTCCGCCTCATCGTCCGTCAGGTTCCAGGCGGCCCGGGCGGCGTGCAGCGGCGCACCGCCGGGATGGGCCGTCAGGATGTCAGCGATCGCGGCCCGCCGCTCCTCCCGTGCGAGCGCCCGCACCCAGCCGAGCCGTTCCGGCCGGGCCCGCCCGCGCGCCGGCGAGGCGGGATCGACGATGGGGCCACCGCCCAGGGTCCGGCGCGCGGACTGGTCGCGCAGGACGGCGACATCCCCTGCGCAGGCATGTACCGGGTGGTCGAGCACCAGTTGCACGAGGCCGCGCGCGCCCGGCGAAATGGCGTCCCCTTCCAGCAGTGCGACCCGGCCGGTCACGTCGGCGGTACCGACATGAACGTGTACCGGCGTCCAGTGTTTCAGCGGCCGCGCTTCCGACGGCAGAACCCGAATGGACGCGTCGAGCCGCCGGCTGGCATCGGGTGCCGGCCCGGCGACGATCCAGTCGCCCCGCGCGATGTCCTCCTTGCGCACTGTACCGGCCAGGTTGATGGCACAGCGATCGCCTTCGACGGCCGCCTCGGCCGGCCGGTCCTGGACGCGCAGGCCGCGGACCCGCAGGTCGAGGTCGCCTGGCAACACACGAACCATGTCGCCGACCGCGATCCGGCCGGAACGGACGAGCCCCGTTGCCACAAGCCCGGCCCCGGCCACGGTGAACACCCGGTCCACGGGCAGGCGGAAATTGCCGCGTGGCTGAGCCGCCTCTGTCTCGGCGAGGGCGGCGAGCCGCGCGGCGACGGCGGAGACCCCCTCCCCCGTCGTCGAGGAGACCGGCAGGACCTCTGCGCCGGCCAGGCTCGTCCCGGCCAGCAAGCCAGCGACCTCCGAGACGACGTCATCGACGCGCGCCGCATCGACACGGTCGATCTTGGTGAGAGCGACAAAGCCGTTGGTCACGCCGACAAGGTCTAGAATGTCGAGATGTTCCCGCGTCTGGGGCATCGGGCCGTCGTCGGCCGCGACGACCAGCATCGCCGCCCGGATCGCCGTGACACCGGCCAGCATGTTGTGGATGAACCGTTCGTGGCCGGGCACGTCGACAAAGCCAATCGTGCGGCCCGGGCAGAGCCGGTCGTCGTAGACGAAGCCGAGATCGATGGTCAGGCCGCGCTTCTTTTCTTCCGGCAAACGGTCGGCGTCGACGCCGGTCAGTGCCTTGAGGAGCGACGTCTTGCCATGATCGACATGCCCTGCGGTCGCGACGATCATCGCCGGCTCCGGCCGGGCAGGTGCAGCCGGGACAGCTGCGCGACGAAGCCTGCCTCGTCTTCCAGGCATCGGAGATCGAAGGACAGCGCCCCGTCCGCGATCCGGCCGATCACCGGTTTGGGCAGCGTCCGAAATGCGGCGGCCAGGCGGTTGACCGCCCCGCCGCGCCCGGCGAGCGGGCGGATCGTGAGTGCGCGGCTGGGCAACAGATCGACCGGCAGGGCGCCGCTGCCGATCTGGCTGGTGCAGGCGACGGCCTCGACCCTCGCCACGTCCGAAAGCGCGGCGCCGACCGCCGGGACCAGCCGGCCGGCCAGGGCCTCGATCTCGTCGAGCGGCCGCGTGAGCAGACGCAGGACCGGCAGACGCGCCCGCAGACGGTCGGGATCCTCGTAGAGCCTGAGGGTGGCCGACAAGGCGGCGATAACCAGCTTGTCGAGGCGAAGGGCCCGCTTCATCGGGTTCTTCTTGATCCGCGCCACAAGATCGGCCCGGCCCGCCACGATCCCCGCCTGGGGGCCGCCGAGCAGCTTGTCGCCGCTGAACGTCACGAGGTCGGCGCCGCCGGCAATCGTCTCCGCCGCCGTGGGCTCGTGCGGCAGGCCCCAACGGTCCATATCGACCAGCATCCCGCTGCCGAGGTCGACCACGAAGGGCAGCCCGGCCTCCCGCGCGATGGCGGCGATCTCCGGTTCCGGCACGATTTTCGTGAAACCGCGCACTTCGTAGTTGCTGGTATGCACCTTCATGAGAAGCGCCGTGCGCTCGCCGACCGCCTCGCGATAGTCCTTCCCGTGGGTCCGGTTGGTGGTGCCGATCTCGCGGAGCTTCGCGCCTGCCCGTTGCATGACATCCGGGATGCGAAAGGCGCCGCCGATTTCGACCAGTTCGCCGCGCGAGACGACGACTTCTTTCCGCCGGGCCAGGGTATTGAGCACCAGAAGGACGGCCGCGGCGTTGTTGTTCACGACCGTCGCCGCTTCGGCCCCGGTCAGGCGGCAGATTTGGGCTTCGAGATGCGTGTCCCGATCGCCCCGCCGGCCGGTGGCCAGGTCGAATTCCAGGTTGGTCGGCTCCGCCGCGGCTGCCGCCATCTCGGCGATGGCCTCCGGCGGCAGCGGCGCCCGGCCGAGATTGGTGTGAATGACCGTCCCGGTGAGGTTGAAAAGCGAACGCAAGGGAGGCGCATACCGCTCCGCCAGCTCCGTTGCCGCAGCCGCGGCCAGACTCTCTCGAATCTCCAAGTCCGCGCCCGCTTCCCCGACCCTCAGGCGCGTCCGCAGTCCGTCGAGCGCATGGCGAACGGCTTCGGTCGTCGCCGTCGCCCCGAACCGTTCTGCCAAGTCGGCGATCTCCGGCCAACCGAGGACACGATCGACCGCGGGCAATCGCCGCAGGCTCTCGGATAAGGACGGCGCCTTTTGGCCATCCGTCATTGGGTCCACGCGCTTCATGGCAAAGACTTAATCCGGAATCTGGTTCGGAACCAAGCCCGGCGCGCGTACTCGTCCGGAGGCGCCCTCTCCGGGAGTGTCATCGTATGGCGAATCGGCATCCCAAACCCTGTCTCTCTTATGAATACTCAAAAAAGATCCAGATATTGAATATAAAAATAAATAAACAGGATTTATACTTGGACCCCCTTGATTAAATTTTATTTGAGACAATATCGCCTGGACCTAGTATCGTGTTGGGCGCGCCGAAGGAAATTCTTTCTCCATAAAATATCGTCCCGAATGAACTCGAACATCTCGGAATTGATCGCCAACCGGCCTCCTTTGGCGCCACAGGTTTAGCCGGCGTAACGACACGCATCCCGACGGCTTGCGACGCTACACGATCGCAAAGGCGCTCGTTCGTCCCGACTGCACCCGAGACCGAAGGGCTATCGGCTCGCCAAGATCGTGTTGCGCCCATCGCTCAACCAGGGAGAGTTGCATGAGAAGAAGCCGGTTGTCTTTCAGGGCCTTATTGCCCGCGGTCGCCGTCTTGGCGATTTCCGTCCCGGTCGCTGACGCGCAAACCGCGACGCCGACGATCCCCGAGAATGCAAAAGCGAACCGGTATGGGGGCGGCTGGCAATGCAACCCCGGGTTCAGGCGAGACGGCGAGAGTTGTGTCGCCGTCAAGGTACCCGATAACGCCTACCGGACGCAGGGACAGTATGGCAGCGGCTGGGCCTGCAAGCGTGGGTATCGCGCGGAAGGCGAACGCTGCGTCGCCGTGCGTGACGAAGACTGCCAGGCGGCAACCTACTGTGCGCAGTACGACGGCGCTTGCGTGGCCCGGTCGGGCCACTGCGTGCCGCATTTGGAAACCTCGGCCGCGCCCTAGACGCAACGCCGAGCTGCGC
>CAYGKX010000380.1:0-4358 GCA_964350225.1 uncultured Rhodospirillaceae bacterium
CTGGTCGTGCCGGCCGACCGCCCACCGATCGTCGACTACTCCGGCCTGGAGACGGCCGACGCCGCCACCGAACGCCTCTTCGACACGATCCTCCCGGCCGAGCTCCCGGCCGACTCCGGCCGCTCGGTCTACAGCGTCCGTCTCAAGGGGTGGTCGCTCGCCGTCCGGCCCCCCTCCGGCTCGGGCTCCCGGCGTCAGCTCCCCGCCTCGAAGACCTCTTCGACCAGCTGCCGGAAAGCGTCGGCCCGGTGGCTGATGGCGTGCTTCGCGTCCGGTTCCATCTCGCCGAAGGTGATGTCGTGTCCGTCGGGCACGAATATGGGGTCGTAGCCGAAACCCTTGTCGCCGCGCGGCGGCTTGACGAGGGTGCCCTCGACCCGGCCCTCGAAGACCCGCGGTTCGCCTTCCGGAACGGCGAGCGCGAGCGCACAGATGAAGGCCGCGCGGTTGTTCTCGCCGCCGGCCTCTTCCATTGCCTCCCACACCCGGTCCATGGCGACGCCGAAATCCTTCCCGGACCCGGCCCAGCGGGCCGAGAAAATGCCCGGCGCGCCGCCAAGCGCCTCGACCGCGAGGCCGGAATCGTCGGCCAGCGCCGGCAGGCCGGAGCCGTCGGCCGCGGCCTGGGCCTTGAGGATGGCGTTCTCGGCGAAGGTCTCGCCCGTCTCCTCGGGCTCCGGCAGGCCGAGTTCGCCGGCCGCGACGACATCCATGCCGAACGGCGCCAGCAAGTCGGAGATTTCCCTGACCTTGCCGGGATTGTGGCTGGCGATGACCAGCCGGGTGCCGAGATCAGCCGTCATTCCGCCGCCTCCGCCGCGAGCCCCAGCGCCGCCCGCTGATGCGCCGCCAGTTCCCCCACGCCTTTCTTGGCAAGGCCGAACAGGGCGGCGAAGGCGTCTTCGGCGAAAGGTTCGTCCTCGGCGGTGCCCTGGATCTCGACGATCCGGCCGTCCGCCGTCAGGACGAAATTCGCATCCGCGTCCGCGCCGCTGTCCTCGGCATAGTCGAGGTCGAGCACCGGGACCCCTCCGACAATGCCGCAGGAGATTGCCGCGACCTGGGCATAGATCGGAATGGTGTCGATTTCCCCCTGGTCGGCGAGCCATTGAAAGGCCTGATAGAGGGCGACATAGGCGCCGGTGATCGAGGCGGTCCGCGTGCCGCCGTCGGCCCGGAGGACGTCGCAGTCGACGATCACCTGCCGCTCGCCGAACCCTTCCAGGTCGGTCACCGCGCGGAGCGACCGGCCGATCAGGCGCTGGATCTCCTGGGTCCGGCCGCTCTGCTTGCCGCGCGCCGCCTCCCGGCTGCCGCGGCTGTGGGTCGCCCGCGGCAGCATCCCGTATTCGGCGGTCACCCAGCCGCGCCCGGTCTTGCGCAGGAAGGGCGGCACGTTCTCCTCTACCGAGGCGGTGACCAGGACGTGGGTATTGCCGAAGCGCGCGAGGCAGGAGCCCTCGGCATGGGGCGAAAAGCCCGGCTCCAGGATAATCTCGCGCAGTTGGTCGGGGGCACGGCCGGAAGGGCGCATCGCTCTTGTCTTTCAGCGGGTTCGAAGGATCGCGGCACCCTACCCAAGCGGTCCGGCAAGGTCCACAGTCCCTCTTGGGCGCCACGCGTTGACCCCGGTCACCGCCCTTCCTAAATTTGCCTTCCGGAGCCGAACCGGCAGGAAAATCAGGGCGATAGAGGCGCCCCGCATCATGGACATCCCGCGCGACACATCCAGCGACGCCCCCGCGAGCCGCCTCGACGATGCGGCGACATCGATTTTCGCGGCGCTCAACAAGCGCTCGCGGGACATGTTGCGCCATGTGGTGGAGACCTTCATGGAGACGGGCGACCCCGTCGGGTCGCGCACGATCTCGCGCCTCGACGGCGTCGGCCTGTCGCCCGCGACGATCCGGAACGTGATGGCGGACCTGGAGGAAGCGGGGCTCCTCTTCGCGCCCCACACCTCGGCGGGGCGGCTGCCCACCGATCTGGGCATGCGGCTCTTCGTGCACGGTCTGCTGGAGGTCGGACGGCTGAGCGAAGGCGAGCGCGCCAATATCGAAAGCCAGTGCGCCGGTTCGGGCAAGACGGTCGACCAGGTGCTGGAGCAGGCCAGCGAATCGCTGTCCGGCCTTTCCCGCCATGCCGGGTTGGTCGTCGCGCCGAAGACGGAAAGCCCGCTGAAGCATATCGAGTTCGTGAACCTGGCACCGGGACGGGCGCTGGTCGTGCTGGTGATGGAGAATGGCGTCGTCGAGAACCGCATCATCGACCTGCCGCTCGGCGTCCCCGCCTCGGCCCTGGTCGAGGCGGGCAACTACCTCAATGCCCGGCTGACCGGCCGGACCGTCGCTGATGCCCGGCTGGAGATACTGGAGGAACTCGCCGCGCACCGCGCGACCCTCGACGAAATCAGTTCCGACCTCGTTGCCCGCGGTCTCGCCACCTGGGCCGGGGATGGCCAGCAGGGCGCGAATGTCGCCGGATCGCTGATCATCCGCGGCCACGCCAACCTTCTGGACGACATTTCGGCGATCAACGACCTGGAACGGGTCCGCCGGCTGTTCGAGACCCTGGAGACGAAGGAAACCCTCGCCCGGCTTTTGGACCTTGCGAATGCGGCCGACGGTGTCCAGATATTCATCGGCTCGGAGAACAACCTGTTCAGCAACACGGGCTGTTCGGTCATCATCTCGCCCTATCGCAATTCCGAGGAGAAGATCGTCGGGGCGATCGGTGTGATCGGGCCCATGCGCATGAATTATGCGCGGATCATTCCCATGGTCGACTATACCGCCCAGGTGGTCGGCCGCCTGATCGGGTGAGGCCGGCCCGCGCCGGCCCACCGGATGCAAAGACGACCCTTACAAAGACGTACACAGACGACCAACCTTGAGAGACAGAGACGGAAACGGCATGACCCAGGGCAGCAAGAACGGACAGAACGCGAAGCCGGCCAACGACGCCGGGCCCGCCGGCGTCCCCGAAGAGGACGCGGCCGTCGACCTGCGCAGCGACGCGGGCGCCATCGATGTCGGCGCGGCGGAGGGCCACGCCGAGGAGCTTGACGAGGCCGCCGGGGCGGAGACGCCGGAAGCGGCACGCATCGCGGAGCTCGAAGGCGAACTCGCGCGGATGCGGGAGCAGGCGATGCGCGCGCTGGCCGAGGCGGAGAACACCCGGAAGCGCGCCGAGAAGCAGGCCCAGGACGCGAGCCGCTACGGCCCCGCCGGGCTCGCCCGCGACATTCTCAGTGTGGCCGACAACCTGCAGCGGGCGCTCGACGCCCTGCCACCGGCCTCCGACGACGACGGCGATCTCCTGAAGAACCTGCGTGCAGGTGTGGAGATGACGGCGAAGGAACTGCAGGATGCGCTCGCCCGCCATCACATCAAGGCGGTTCACCCCCACGGCGAGAAGTTCGACCACAACCTCCATCAGGCGATGTTCGAGATGGAGAGCGAGGAGCATCCGCCGGGCCATGTCGGGCAGGTCGTCCAGGTCGGCTACACCCTTCATGACCGCCTCCTCCGCCCGGCCATGGTCGGCGTGGTGAAGAAGCCGTCGAACGACGGATAGTGGAGCCTTATCGCCGAAAGCCCCCGGCTCTGCGGCCGGGGTGGCGCGATGATATAAGGAGCGAGTCCTCGCCACCCCGGACTTGATCCGGGGTCTTACCGAACCGCACGCTCCCTACGGATCAATCACTCAGGCCGGGTCACCCGCCGCATCGTCAGGTTGATCCGGCCGCCGCCCGGCACCAGGGTGCTCGTGCCCGGCAGGATGCGGTCGACGCCGTGGTGCCAGTGACGCGCCGCGCCGCCGAGCACGACCACGTCGCCGGAGGACAGGCGCATCGTCCGGGTCGGCGACTTCCGCTCCGGCCCGCCCAGGCGGAAGACGGCCGTGTCGCCCAGGGAAACCGAGACGACCGGCGCGTCGGGCGCGTCCTCGTCCTGGTCGATATGGAGGCCGAGCTTCGTCTCGGGGCCATAGAGGTTGACCAGGCAGGCCTCGGGCGGCGCACGGTAATTACCAACGGCGTCCCAGATGTCGAGAAGGGTTTGCGGGATCGGCGGCCAGGGTTCCCCGGTCTCCGGGTGCCGGTCGATGTAGCGGTAGCCCTTGTCCCGGTCGGTAAACCAGCCGAGCGGTCCGCAATTGCTCATGCGAACGGACAGCGGACGGCCGGTGCGCGGCATATGGGCCGTGTAGGCGGGGGCGTCGGTCAGGATCGCCCGCAGCGCGCCCATCAAGGCCTCCGACGCCGCCCGGTCCAGATAGCCGGGGTAATAGGCGAAGCCGTCGTCGCTCCCCGTACCCAGTCTCGGCAACCCTGCCGTCATATCCGCCGCGTACCT
>CAYGKX010000381.1:0-1300 GCA_964350225.1 uncultured Rhodospirillaceae bacterium
CCCTTCGGGCCTTCGTAGCGGATGACGAGGCACTCGCCGCCCTTCACGCCGCCCTGGGTGACATATTCGAAGCAGTCCTCCTCCCGGTCGAAAACCTTGGCCGGGCCGCGGAACTTCTGCTTGTCGGTCGGGATGCCGGCGACCTTCACGATCGCGCCCTCCGGCGCCAGGTTGCCCTTGAGGCCGACGACCCCGCCGGTCGGGGCCAGCGGGCTCTGGACCCGGTAGACGACGTCCTGGCCGGCCGGGAACCTGATGTCGGCATGGTTCTCGGCGAGCGTCTTGCCGGTGACCGTCAGGCAGTCGCCATGGAGCAGGCCCGCGTCGAGCAGTTCCTTGATGACGATCTGGACGCCGCCGACCTCGTAGAGGTCCTTCGCGACATACTTTCCGCCGGGCTTGAGGTCGGCGATATAGGGCGTCTTCCGGAAGATCTCCGCGACGTCGAACAGGTCGAACTTGATCCCCGCCTCGTTGGCGATGGCCGGGAGGTGCAGCCCGGCGTTGGTCGACCCGCCCGTCGCGGCGACGACGACGGCCGCATTCTCCAGGGACTCGCGGGTCACGATGTCCCGCGCCCGGATGTTCTTCTCCAGGAGCGTCATGACAGCGGCGCCAGACAGCTCGCACAGCTGGTCGCGGCTCTCGTAGGGCGCGGGCGCGCCGGCGGAGCCGGGCAGCGCGAGGCCGATCGCCTCCGAGACGCAGGCCATCGTGTTGGCCGTGAACTGGCCGCCGCAGGAGCCGGCCGAGGGGCAGGCGTTGATCTCGAGCTCGTGCAGGTCCTCGTCGGTCCACTTGCCGGCGGCGCGCAGGCCGACACCCTCGAAGATGTCGACGACCGTCACGTCCCGGCCCCGGAAACGGCCCGGCAGGATCGATCCGCCATAGATGAAGATCGACGGCACGTTGAGGCGCACCATCGACATCATCATGCCCGGCAGGGACTTGTCGCAGCCTGCGAGGGTGACGAGCGCGTCGTAGCAATGGCCGCGCATGGTGAGCTCGACCGAATCCGCGATGATCTCCCGGCTGACCAGCGAGGACTTCATGCCCTCGTGCCCCATGGCGATGCCGTCGGTCACGGTGATGGTCGTGAACTCGCGGGGCGTGCCCCCTTCCCGCTTGACGCCGAGCTTCACCGCCTGGGCCTGGCGCGACAGCGAAATGTTGCAGGGTGCGGCCTCGTTCCAGGCCGTCGCGACGCCGATCAGCGGCTTGTGTACGTCGTCCTCGGTGAGGCCCATGGCATAGAGGTAGGAACGGTGCGGCGCGCGCGCCGGCCCCTCGGTTGTGTGCC
>CAYGKX010000381.1:1310-4339 GCA_964350225.1 uncultured Rhodospirillaceae bacterium
TTCGACTTGGCGAACTTGTTATCGGCCATGGAAACGCTTCCTCAGTCATGCGCGTGACGCCCTTGACGGCGGGCGAGCGCGACAATACCGATTAAGGACGCACAGCGACAAGGCGGGATTGACGACAGCGGCCATGCGTTACAAGGGAAAGAATATGACAGCGCATCCGAAGACGGCGGCCCTGGGCTTTCTGGCAGCGGCGGCCCTCGGCCTCGCGGCTTGCGGCTCTGGCTCCAGCCGGGCGGACGTCTGCGAACGGGTCGTCGACATGCTCTATGGCGGACCCGGCAGTGTGTCGGTCGTCGACACCAAGACGATCGACGGGACCCAACCGCGGGTCGATGTGCAGTTTCGGCCATCGGGCAAAACAGCCGGCACGCCCTCTACCGTCACCTGCACCTATGCCGGCAAGGACGACGACGCGCGGTTCGACCTGATCGGCGTACGCCGGGCCGACAGCCGTCCACTTCATCTGGTTTCCGTTATTTTCCTGAAACGGCAGCTGTACGCCGAGCAAAAGAAATAGAGGCCGGTCTGCGCGCTTCCGATCACGCGCGCCCTGCCCGGTCCCTTTTCTTAAGATGCGTTTCACGCCGCGCGGCACAGAATCCCGCGTCGCGCCGTATATGTCGCGAGACAGAGGGAAACGTCGGAGAGCCGTTCGTTCGATTGCGTTTGAAAGCGTTTTCGTGACCATGCGTCTCATGTCAACCTGCCAGGTGACCTCGCCAGAATTCGGGTCGAGAACCCCGCCGCACTCCGCTGCGAACCGGGAGACCTGTCCGATTGGCCCATCCGTCGCGGGCCGCGGCCACCGGTTGCCTGGCTTTCTGTGGAGGGGTTTCCTGTGACGTCTTACAAGGTAAAGCAATGGTACCGGGGCGGCCTTCTGGGGGCGCTCGCGGGCCTGGCCGTCGCCGGTGCAGCCGCCGAAGCGGCCGCACAGCATATTCCCGGCCGGTCCTGGCATTACTACGGCCGATCCTGGACCGGGCATCAGCCCGGCCGATCCTGGCACAACCCTGGCTACTCCTGGGGCCATACGGCGGCCCGGTCGTGGCATGGCCCGGGTCGCTCCTGGCATCGCCGGTCCTACTCCTGGGGGGCACATACGGCGAATCGCTCCTGGCACACCGCCAACCGCTCCTGGCATCGACGCAACTATTCGTGGGGCGGCCACACCCCCAACAGGTCGTGGCACACGGCGAACCGGTCCTGGCACACCCCCGGCCGGTCCTGGCAGGGCGGGCATGTCCCCGGACGCTCGTGGCATACGCAGGGACGCTCGTGGCATGTCCAGGGCCGCTCCTGGGTGACACGGCATGTCGCCGGGCGATCCTGGCACGTTCAGGGACGGTCCTGGGTCTCGCGCCACTACCGGAACCGGTCTTGGCACGTCCAGGGGCGCTCCTGGACCGGCCGCCATGTCAGTGGACGTTCCTGGCACCGCCCGAACTTCAGCTGGCGCTGATCGCCGGCGAAATATCGCCTCCGGCCGGCACCGCACGCGCGCCGGCCGGAGGCCATCGGTCCACATCCCCAATCATCCCGCCTGTCGAGGGAGACCGTCATGCACCGCCTGGCGACCGTTCCACGAGCCCGGAAGCGTTCCGTCCCGGGGATGAGCCTCGGCGCCCTCCTCTGCCTCGGGTTGCTGCACCCCCTTGCCCAGCCCGTCGCGGCACAATCGACACCGCCCAGGGTCGGCTTTAACCAGGACTTCGTCCAGGGCCTCGAGACCAGGGTCAACGTTGACGATACCCTGGCAGTCTTCGCCCTCGTATTTAGAAACCTGGCGGACAAGGTCGTCGTTTATCCAACTGAAAACTATTATTATTGGCGCTTCACCGCCAACGGCCGCATCTATTGGGGCAACTTCCGGCTGGACGCAAACGACCGGGACGATGGTGTCCTCCACCTCGGCTACTTCGAGTATGACGAAAACGGCCGCTTCCAGGATTATGATGGCTGGGGCAGGAAGATCACGGCGAAGGACGGCGTGGTCGTAAAGAAGGTTTCCCACTTCGCTTATTTGGTGACCTACAAGGGACGGACGGTCACCTTCCAGCTAAACGACGCCGGTTTCGGCCCGCCCAAGGTCGGCAAGCTGCGCGCCGACGAGGTCTATATCGGCCCCGTCTTCGACGAATCCGGCATCAAGTTCCACCTGATCTTCAACACGGCCGACAACTTCTTCCTCTACATGGTGGACGAGGACGACGGGCCGCGGGAGACCTACAAGACCCACGCAAAAGACAAGAGCGTCCTGGTCGGCCGGCGCACCGGCTTCGCCTACTACGACGACAGGCCGAACGGCCGGAAGATCCTGATTGCGGTGAACGGCTGGAACGCCCGGCGCAACAATTACTATGACGGGCCCTTCGACCAACTGCCCGACAACTATGTCGACCGGACGAAGATCGCCGACTACATCGTGCGCGCCTATCCGCATCTGAAGGGTCGCATCAACAAGTTCGGCCATGTGAAGGGGGAGAACGGCGCCCGGGTCGCGATCAACGCCTACGCTATCTACAACGACGAAGCCCAGCTGGACTTCGTCGCTTCTTGCCGCACGACCTACCCCGGTGCGCCGGGCCCGAAATTCTATGCCTGCATCGCCCCGGACATGGAGCGTCAGCCTCCACCGAAGGATGGGGGGCGCGGCCCCGGCGATGGAGCCAAGGAGACCCCCGGGGCCAAGTCCGGCACGCAGCCAGCGCCCGGGAAGTAGGCACGCGGTCGCCGGCGACGCAGCGACGCTGGATGCTGCCCGGGTTTCTCTGCCCAGACCTCCAAGGGCCCCTGCGGCGGAGCCCCATCGGCGCGATCCTCTCGCACGGTCGCATCGCAGCTCCCGCTCGTACGTATATTAAGAGCTGCGGGCCCTGGCTCCATCCGCCCCCTCGGCCGATGGATCCAATGGCGCCCCCCCTGAGGTATTTTCCCTGACGGTGGCCCGTTCCGGGACTGCCGCGCTAGCCTCCGGAAGCATTCGCTTGGGGACGAGGAAGATGCCCGAGAATGACAAC
>CAYGKX010000382.1:0-4335 GCA_964350225.1 uncultured Rhodospirillaceae bacterium
GGTACGTTCAGGTCGCCACCCGCCCGCACCTCCGGCCGGATGAACGACAGGCCGACCGCGGCGCCGGCGGCAATGACAGCCACCTGCGCCCAGGGCGTCTGCACCATAAGGAGGACGACCGCGGCCGCAACGGCGAGGCTTGCCCGCAGCCGATCGGGGCAGAGGGTCTTCGCCATGCCCAGCACCGCCTGAGCGACGACCGCCACCGCGGCGAGCTTGAGGCCCGCGAGCCAGCCGGTATCGAGGGAACCGCCAAGGAAGAGGACGCCATAACCCGCCGCGATCATGGCGATGGCCGAGGGAGCCGTGAAGCCGAGCCAGGCGGCGAACGCGCCAGCGTAGCCGGCCCGCATCAGGCCGAGGCCCATGCCGACCTGGCTGCTGGCGGGCCCCGGCAGGAACTGGCAGAGCGCGACGAGATCGGCATAGGCGGCGTCGTCCAGCCAGCGGCGGCGCACGACGAAGGCCTCGCGGAAATAGCCGAGATGGGCGACCGGCCCGCCGAAGGAGGTCAGGCCCAGGCGCAGGAATATGAGGAAGGTCGACCACGCGCCGGCCGGTTCGGTCGACAGAGTATCATCCGTTGCCGGAGAGGCAGGCGCGGCCGGAGAGGAGGCGTCGTCTGGATCAGGCATCGGCTGCCAGACTAGCCCGCGAATATTGCGTTTCCGGGTCGCTCAGCGCTTCGAGGGCGGCTTGGCATGCAAGCTCCCCGTTTCACCCGGAGGGTTGCCGAAGACCGGAACCGGGCCCGCGCCGTCGATCGAGCGCCAGTGACCGAGCGCCCAGTGGACAGACGGGAAGGCCAGTTCCTCCCACGGAATCTCATCCCAGGCGAAGAGCCCGACCTCGGTACTTTCCGGTCCGGGCTCGATCTCCGGGGTCAGGAGACGCGCGCGATAGAACATCTGCACCTGACTGATGCGCGGGATGTTGTAGACCGCGAAGAGGTCGCCGATCTTCAACCGCGCGCGCGCCTCTTCCCACGCCTCCCGGGCGGCGCCATCGGCAGTGGTCTCATTCAGTTCCACATAGCCAGCCGGCAGCGTCCAGTAGCCTATCCGGGGCGCGATCGCGCGGCGGCAGAGGAGGATACGCCCATCCCAAGTCGCGACCGAGCCGACGACGATCTTCGGATTGTCGTAGTGGACGAAGCCGCAATCCTCGCAGACCAGCCGTTCGCGGTCGTCGCCCGGCGGCGTCTTCCATACGCTGGGTCCGGCGCTGCCCGCAGCGGCTGGGGCGGCATCGTCGGTCTTCTTCGTGCTATCGTCGGCAGTCATCGAATGAATTTGACCTGGCAGCCGGAGCCTGACATGCAAAGGGGCCATACGCGGCCCTTTCGCATGAAATAACCAATGACCGAACAAAAGCAACGCGCGCCGAAGCCACCGGACGCGACCGAATTGATGAAGCAGTTCGTCGGCTTCATCCCCCACGTCCAGGAATTGGGCATGGAACCGGTCCATACCGGCCGGGGCATGGCGATCATGAAACTGCCCTACGACGAGAAGCTGGTCGGCAACCCGGAGACAGGCGTCCTTCATGGCGGGGTGGTGACGACCCTGATCGACACGGTCAGCGGCCTCGCCGTCATCTCCGCTCCAGACAATCCCCAGCGGATCGTCACCCTGGACCTGCGCATCGACTACCTGCGCCCGGCACGTCCGGAACGCGATCTTTTCGCGCGGGCCGAGGTCTACAAGTTGACCAGCCAGGTCGCCTTTGTCCGGGCCGAGGCCTACGAGGACGACCCTCACGATCTGGTCGCGTCGTCCACGGGAACCTTCATGTTCACCGGAAAGACGGGCCGCACCCTCCACGATCCCGCCCCGCCCGAGCGATGAAACGCCCCGCCAGATGACCCTGATCGAGACCATCCATGCCGCCAAGTCGACGCACGACTTCAACGCGATCATCGCGGCGATCCCCTATGCCGCGTTCCTGGGCCTGGAGGTGGAGGAGGCGGAGGACGGGCTGCTCGTCAAGCTGCCCTTCAGCCAGAAGATCGTCGGCAATCCCACCCTGCCTGCCATTCATGGCGGCGTCGTCGGCGCCTTCCTGGAGAATGTCGCGATCTTCCAGTTGCTCTGGACCCAGGAGAAGATCCGCATCCCGAAGACGATCACGGTGACGATCGACTACCTGCGGTCCGCGGGCCCGGAGGCAAGCTACGCCATGGCGACGGTGACCAAGCTGGGCGCGCGGGTGGCCAACGTGAAGGCCTATGCCTGGCAGGACGACCGCAATCGCCCGGTCGCCGGTATCAACGCCAATTTCCTGATCACGCCCGCCGGTTAGGCAGGCAGTGCGCGGCGTGCGTTATCCGCGGGCCTTCGCCGCCTTCAGGGCCGCGACGCCGGGCAGGTCCTTGCCTTCGAGCCACTCGAGGAAGGCGCCGCCCGCCGTCGAGACGTAACTGAACCGGTCGACCACGCCGGCATGGGCCAGCGCGGCAACCGTGTCGCCGCCGCCGGCGACGGTCAGGAGCGCGCCCGTATCGGTCCGCGCCGCCGCATGGCGGGCGAGACGCACCGTCGCCGTGTCGAAGGGCGGCACCTCGAACGCGCCGAGGGGGCCGTTCCAGACAAGTGTCTTGAGGTCGTCGACCGCCGCTTCCAGCGCGGCTGTCGTATTCGGCCCGACATCGAGGATCATCCTGTCGCCCGGCACCGCGTCGACCGGCACCGTCTCCGACGGCGCGCCGGCCTCGAAGGCCCCGGCGACCACCGCGTCGACCGGCAGCAGCATGCGGCAGCCGGCCGCCTCCGCCTTACTCAATATGGCCCGCGCGGCGTCGGCCATCTCGTGCTCGCACAGGCTTCTGCCCACATCGATGCCCTGGGCGTGGAGGAAGGTGTTGGCCATGCCGCCGCCAACGATGAGGCAGTCGACCCGGTCGACCAAATGGCCGAGGACGTCCAGCTTTGTCGATACCTTGGCGCCGCCCACGACGGCGCCGACCGGGCGGGCCGGGCTGTCGAGTGCGCGGCCGAGCGCGACCAGTTCCGCCTCCATCAGCCGGCCAGCGGCCGCGGGCAGGAGTCGCGCCAGCGCCTCGGTCGTTGCATGGGCCCGGTGAGCGGCGGAGAAAGCGTCGTTGACATAGGCGTCGCCCAGGGCGGCCAGCGCCCGGGCGAATTCCGGATCGTTCGCCTCTTCCCCGGCATGGAAGCGGACATTCTCGAGCAGCAGGACATCGCCATCCCCTAGCGCTTCGACCGCCGCGGATGCCGCCGGTCCGATGCAATCGGCGGCGAAAGCGACAGATCGGCCGAGTGCCGCTTCCAGCGCCGGAACGATGGGCGCGAGGGACATCTCCGCCACGACCTTGCCCTTCGGTCGGCCGAAATGGGCCAGAAGGATTACCCGTGCATTTGCACTAACAAGCGTTTCCACGGTGGGCAGAATGCGGTCCAGCCGCGTGGTGTCGGTCACCCTGCCGTCCCGGATCGGGACGTTCAGGTCGACGCGGACGAGAGTGCGTTTGCCGGCGAGGTCTAGATCGTCGAGGCAGAGGAAGTCGGGCATGGTTGATCATGTGTGGCGGCAGGAAAGACGGTCGCGGCCATCAACCACAGACCGCCCGCGATTTCAACGCATGCGTCGCCGCGTCCCGGCCGGGACCTTCAGCTCGCCATCCGGCGGCGCCCTCGGACGGTCTCCCCTTCCTCAGGCGGCGGGGCGATGCTGATGATCCGTCGGATGTCGTCGCCCTTGAGGCCCACGGCTGCGGGGCGCTGGGCACCGGGCAGAATGGCGACATCCGCGATCTGGTTGATCAGCCCTTCGATGCGGATCCAGTGGACGAGTTCGCCCGCGTCGAGGTCGATGACGACCAGCGCGCATCGCGCTTCCGCCCGGTGGCGGGCCAGATTGTCGGCCAGCGGCAGCCCGGGAACGTCTCCTTCCAGCGCGACCTTGGACGTTGCGGCAACAGCCCATTTGCCGTGTACCGCGAGCCCGCGGAGGTAGCCGGGGCAGAAGGCCACGGGCTCGAACGCGCCGGATGCCAGATCGATCCGCCCGACATAGCCGCTTCCACCCTCCGCGAGCCACAGGTTGTCGCCGACCAGCCGGGGCGCGACAGGCAGCGCCAGCCCATCGGCCAGGATTTCGCCGCTCTGCCCGTCGATGACGCAACCGCTCGACGCCGGTTTGGCGCGCCAGCCGTTCCGCTCGTCGCTCTGCGACGCCGCTGTGACATAGCGAGGCGCTCCCTTCTCCGTCGCGAAGCCGGTCAAGAGACACCGTTCCTCCGGCGCGAGCTGCGAGATGAAGGGCGGGTGCCAAACGGGGGCGAAACTGAATTCCGTGTCCACTGTCGCGAGACAG
>CAYGKX010000383.1:0-4329 GCA_964350225.1 uncultured Rhodospirillaceae bacterium
TGAAGCATCTCGACCGCCTCCCCCGCCCGCACTTCGCCCAGGATGAGGCGGTCCGGCCGCATACGCAGCGAGTTCTTGACCAGGTCCCGGATTGTCACCTCGCCGTGCCCCTCCAGGTTGGCCGGCCGGGTCTCCAGGCGCACCACATGCGGCTGCTGGAGCTGCAACTCGGCGGCGCCCTCGATGGTCACGATCCGCTCGTCGGGGTCGATCATCTGCGACAGGGCATTCAAGAGCGTCGTCTTGCCGGAACCTGTGCCCCCCGATATCAGGATATTGAGGCGCGAGCGCGCGGCAACGCGCAGCAATGTCGCCATGGCTGGCGACAGGTTTCCCTGGGAAGCCATCACGTCGAGCGTGATTCGCTTCTTGGCGAACTTTCGGATCGAGATCGAAGGACCGTCGATCGCGAGCGGGCGGACGATCACATTCACCCGGCTTCCGTCGGGCAGGCGCGCGTCACAGAGCGGGCTCGATTCGTCCACGCGGCGCCCGACGCCCGTCACGATCCGTGTCGCCACGTTCATGACGTGTGCGTCGTCGCGGAACTGCGTATCGGTCAGTTCGAGCTTGCCGCGCCGTTCGACATAGACCTGACCATGCCCGTTCACGAGAATGTCGGTAACGCTGTCGTCGGCGAGCAGCGGCTCGAGCGGCCCGAACCCGAGCATGTCGTGGATGATGGAGTTAACGACGTCGCGGCGTTCCGCGAGGTTGAGCCGGATCTTCTGCTCACCCAGCACTTCTTCGACAATCTCCCCCAGTTGCTCGGCAAGCTCCTCGCGCGGGAGGCGCGCGGCGATTGAGATATCCAGGCGTTCCAGGACGATGGGTTGGATCTGCTTCTTCGCTTCCAGGATGCGGTCGCGGTTCGATGTCGAACCGCGCACCGCCGCACCGGCGACCGATCCCGTCTGCCGCGACGTGTCGGAAGGCCCCGCCTCGCTGTCCGACTTCGCCGTGTCGCTCCGCGCGGGAGCGCTGTCGTCGAAGGTCGAACCGGCGTTCGCGTCGGCGAACCGGGGCGGCCGTGCTGCCGGGTCCCCGTCCTGGCGCCGCCCGAAGACCCGCTTGACCTGCTGGCTCATTTGGCGCGCCGGCCCTTTTTCGCCGGCGCGATATCAGGAACAAACAACCGGACAAGCTTCTCGATTTCCCGAGCGACTTGCGTCCCCTTGCCCACGATCTGCAGCGGCTTGGCGTCCTGAACCGCCCTGGCCGCGATCTTGGGTAGATCGGGCACCTCGGCCGCCAGGCGCGTGTTGAGCGGCTTGGCGAAATCGCGAGGGCCCAGCTCCGCCTTCTTGTTGGCTCCGGCTCGACCGATGGCGACATGTACGCGGTCGCCACCCATGAATTCCTTGGCCACCCCGTAGAGACGGTTGGTATCGCGCAACCCGGCGAGCGACAGGTCGGAGACAATCACGATCTCTGACAGCAGACCAAACAGGCTGGGATTCCCGGCGAGGACATGACGCGGCAGATCGACGACGACGTGGGAAAATTCCGCACGCATCGCGTCCAGCAGGTGACGGATCGAAGCCGGATCGAAACCGCACGCCATCGAGGGATCCTCCTCGCTGGCGAAGACTGAAAGCCGCTCGTGCCAGACCGTACTGGCCTGGCTCAGGAACATCGAGTCAATCCTCTCCGGCGCATCGAGCGCCTCCCGCAGACCGCGCACGGGCTCGAGATCGAGGGCGAGATTAAGCGACCCGAAGGCCAGATCGAGATCGAGGAGCGCGATCTTGGTTTCCGTGTGCCGGACGATTTCGGTCGCAGTTGCGAGAGCAAGGGAGCTCGTGCCGACACCGCCCCGCGCACCGACGAAGCCGATCACCTTGCCATCCCGCTTGACGGTCTGCGGCGAATCCTCCGCTTCGGCGACGGCGGCCTCGACCGCGGAGACGAAGAGGCTGCCATCCAGGGGGGTCAGCAGATAATCACTCACGCCCATACGCATGAGGTCCCGATACAGGGCGACATCGTTCTTCTCGCCCAGCGCGATGACGCGCGTGTCGGGTGCACACATCTCGGCAAGCCGGTCGATGTCGTCGCGCGGCTTCTCGCTAGCGGACAGGTCGACGATGAGGAGCCGGTCTGTGCCCGGATGGGGTCCGCTGGCGATCGCCTCGGCGATCCCGCCCCTTCTGACAACCGGCGCCACGGGCAGACCGGGAGCCAGGCGCTCGATCAGGTTCGCGGACGCCGTATCGGCGACGAAAGCGATGCATCCGGATTTGGCCGATATAGCGGGGTCGGCCGTGGGCAGTTTGTCCCGTTCGTCGTACGTGGTTACGACGTCGGCGTCGTATGACAAACCGTCCATGGTCATTTGTTCCCTCCACCCGTTGAGTTTGCGCCCACGTCCGTCGTCTTAGTCGCCGTCGGCTGGTTGATCTCCAGCTTGCCGGTTCGATAGTCGCGCACCCCCAGGCCCATCGTCGCCGCATCGGCCGGCCCGGGCTGTCGGCCGCGCACGAGGTCGCGCTTGTCGACGACCATCGACCGGACGGCCGAATCGACGACGCAGCCGAACGTTCTGCGCGAGCCGCGCATATCACCGCCGAGCCGGACTCGGATCCAGTCGGTGCAGACGGGGGCGGCCGGCACGGAGACCGTGACGAGTTCGATACACATCTTTCCGCAGGCACGCCGCAGGTTCGCGCTTTCGACCCTTGGACGCCCGATCAGGAGCTTCGTCGTACCGAGAAGTGATGGATCCTCGGTCGCGAGTACGTTCGACACCGGCACCCCGAGGCCGGATAGGTGCCGGACGACACTTTCGGCGCGTCGCCGCTGAATAGCCGCCGCCTGAAAATCCGGGTTGTCCTGGACGACCACGACGACGAACTCGTCACGGGCGAGCTTCGATGCGCCGATCCAACGATCGATACCGGCCCGCCGCTTGGCATCGAGGCGCGTGTCGATCAGGCCGAAGGACACCCGGTATGTGTCCGCCCGCCACTCGGCCGGATTTCGCTTCTCGACCAGGTCAGGGTCGTGTTTGAGGCATGCGGAGACGAGCAGGCAGGCGGCGAGAATGGCACCGCCCCGCGCCGCGACGACGGCAAGCCTGTTTCTTGTCGTAAGTTGGCGCACGATATGTTCCTCAATACAGGGAGAAGCCCGCCTTGACGGCGGCCTTGCCGGCTGGCCGGCCGCGGCGAAGCCGTGTCGGGCCGCCGGATGTCCTGCCCGTCAGAGCCTGCCGCTTGCGCCGCGCCGAGGGCGATCCCGCGATCGGCTTGACGATGTAGGGCGTGACAATCACCACCAGTTCGGTTTCGTTTCGCTGGAAATTCTCGGACCGGAAGAGCTTGCCGATGATCGGAACGTTTCCAACACCAGGGATCTTCGAAAGGTCCGTCGTGCTGGTCCGCTGAAGCAAGCCGGCGATCACAAAGCTCTGACCGCTTCCAAGTTCGACACTGGTTTCCACGCGTCGGGTCGTGAGTGCCGGGATGCGGAGCCCGTTGACCTCGATGGCACCGCTGGAAGACAGCTGGCTGACTTCCGGCGCCACCTTGAGACTGATCCGGTTCCCACCGAGGATGACCGGTGTGAAGGACAGGCCGACGCCGAATTTCTTGAACTGGATCGTGATGACATTGTCGCCCTGCGGCACGGGTACCGGGAATTCCCCGCCTGCAAGGAAGTGCGCGGTCTGACCGGAAATCGCCGTCAGGTTGGGCTCCGCCAGCATTCTGATCAGCCCCTTGCTCTCCAGCAACCGGACGACGGCACTGACACTGAAACTGGTGCCGCGGAAACTCTTGGAAAGACTGCCCAGGGTCAGCGCGGGAACGGCGGTCCCCGTGAACAGGCCGACCAAGAGCCCGCCTTGCTGGATGATGCCGTTCCAGTCGATGCAAATATCGCGCAATGCCTGGCGCGACATCTCGACGATGCGCACCCGCAGCAAGATCTGATTTGGTCCGACCATCTTCAGATGGCTGATCACGTCCTTTTCGCTGGCGACGAATTTCGCGGCAAGGGCCCTGGCGCTTTCGGCTTCGGCCGGAGACTTTACCGTCCCCGCAAGCACGATCGCCCCGTCGATCGACCGAACCCTGATCCTGGATCCGGGCAGGACCGCACGCAGGATCCCGTTCAGCCGCGAGAGATTGTGCGCCACGGTGACGTTCGCATTGAGGAGGACCTTCTCGTCCTTTCCGACTGCGATGAACGTCGTTTGGCCCGTCGCCTTACCGAAAATGTAAACCAGCGTCGGCGACTTGACCTGGATGTCAGCGATTGCGGGATCCGCAACGAAAACGGTTTGCGCCGGCTCGGACAGCTTTATCAACTTTCCCTTGTTTCTCTCCA
>CAYGKX010000384.1:0-4312 GCA_964350225.1 uncultured Rhodospirillaceae bacterium
GACATCTCGTTGACATGGATGCCGTCCCGGTTCGGGCAGCCGGGGCCAAAGGCCTCGATTTCGGCAATGCCCAGAAGCTCTCCCGAATCCGCGCCCCAGGCCTCGTCGATCTGTTGCTTCATGGCGGGCAGGGCGAAGGGCCCGGGCTCGCCGGCATGATAGGTGTATTTGATCGTGCTGTTGCGGATGTCCTCGCCCATATCCGCCGCGACCTGTGCCAGGCGAAGGGCGAAGGTCGGCGTCGAGATGAGGACCGTCGGCTTCAGGCGCAGGATGTTGGCGATGTGCCCCTTGCTGTCCGCGCCGCCGCCGGAGATCACCCGGCAGCCCATGCGCCGCGCGCCGAAATAGCAGGACCAGAAGCCGGCGAAGTTTCCCCAGTTGAAGGCGAAATAGAAGCTGTCGTCGGGCCGAATACCGTGGCCCCAGAAGCCATAGGTCCAGCTCTCCCCGACCCTTTCCGTGTCGTAGGCCGAGTAGGGGACGGCCAGCGGCAGGCCGGTCGATCCCGACGTCTCGACATGATGGGCGACCATCTCCATCGGCAGCGCCAGGGTGTCGCCATAGGGCGGCTTCTCCTGCTGTATCTGGATGAAGTCCGACTTGTCGGTGATCGGCACCAGCCGCTTGTAGTCGGCGAGCGAGGTGATGTGTTCCGGCTTCAGGCCGACCTCGTCGAAACGCCGGCGGTAGAAGGGGCTGTAGTCGTGCGCATAGCGGACGAGCTTCTGGAGCTTCGCGAGATGCAGCGCGTCGAGCTCCGCGCGTGGCATTGTCTCGGTGTAGGGGTTCCAGAATTTCGCGTCCCGCGCGGCCGGGGTCAGTTGGGAGATCGGCGCTGGCATGCAGGCGTTTCCTCGTCTTCGGTTGTCTTTTTCTGCGGGTTCGAGTGGCCGGGGCCTACAGGAAGCGGCGGTTCGCGAGATGGTCGGGCACGTCGAGCTCCAGCTTCTCCAGGATCGGCACCGTGTCGGCGATGTAGCTCTGGCGCAGCTCCTCGTTCGAGCGGGACTTGATGCCCCACTTCACATAGGTCTCGGAATTCTTCGAATCGGACCTGCCGAACATGTCGAGGACGGCGGGCCACCATTTGTGCAGACCGTCCTGGGCCGCCTTCTTCCCGTCTTCCGTCTTGCACATCTCCTTGACGTAGGAGATGCCGGCGGTGGCGTGGAAACGTTCCTCCCGCTCCAGCTTGGGCGAGACCTCGGCCAGCGGCTCGTAGGTGCTGCCGACCCATTCGATGCCGACATAGAGGCCGACCCGGTCGCCGATGCCGTGGAACCAGGCGACGTCGACCCAGCTTTCCAGCGGCATGTCGAAGAGATACTGCTTCGGCTTCTGGTCGGTATACGGGTCCTCGCCGAGGCCGCGGATCAGGTCGGCCACGATCTGGCCGTGCTCCACCTCCTGCTTGACGATCTCGCTCTCGATCAGGAGCGACTTGGTGTCCGGCGCGTAGGTGAAACCGGCTTCGGCGATCCGCCCCAGGATGCGGCGATAGTGGGGATTGGCGTTGTTCTCAACATGCCCGTATTTTAGGAGCTTGATGAGGAACTGCCGGTATTCCTCCGGCATTTCCGGGTCGTCCTTGGTGTAGGGGCGGCGGTTCAGGAGGTCGTCCATTGCATCGGACTCCATGATCGTCATTACCTGTCCAGCGCCCGCTGGAAGTCCTTCGGGCGCTTGTCGATGATGCGTTTGGTCTTGAGCTCGTAGCGGGGCAGGGAACCGGGCGCGACCGCAGTGCACTCCAGCCGGACCTTCAGTGCCGTGTGGATATGCTCCTGCAGCCCGGCCGCGACCTCCGGCCAGTCGGGTTCCGGCGTGTCGGGTGCGGGCTCGAACTCGATGGTCATCCGGTCGTAGGCATCGTCGCGCGAAAGCACCATCTGGTAGTGCGGGCTCGCCCCCTCGTATTCGCCGATCAGGTTCTCGACCGCGGTCGGATAGACGTTCGTTCCGCGCACCGTGATCATGAAATCGGTCCGGCCGAGGATGACGCCCTCGAGCTTCGCCCAGGTCCGGCCGTCGGCCCCGTCGTAGGTTCGGCGCACGAGGTCGTGGGTCCGGTAGTTGATCAGCGGCTGGGCCGAGTTGGCGTAGCTGGTGACGATGTTCTCGCCCACCGTTCCGTCGGGCACCTCCTCTAGCGTGTCCGGGTCGACCGACCAGCAGAAGACGTTCATCTCGTTGACCAGGACACCGTCCCGCTTGGCGTCGCCGACGCCGAAGGCATCGACCTCCGCGATCCCCATCTGGTCGCAGCTCTGCGCCTCCCAGGCTTCGTCGAGCGCCGCGCGCAGGGCGGGCAGGGCGAAGGGGCCCGGCTCGCCGCCACCGACGACGAACTTCACCGAGGACTCACGCA
Source organism: uncultured Rhodospirillaceae bacterium (assembly GCA_964350225.1). Classification (GTDB taxonomy): domain Bacteria; phylum Pseudomonadota; class Alphaproteobacteria; order Bin65; family Bin65; genus CAYGKX01. Next base: position 2,372 of record CAYGKX010000384.1, read on the forward strand.
TGTCGTGGCCCATCTCCCTCGCGACATGCGCGAGGCGAAGGGCGTAGGTCGGCGTGGCGCAGAGGACCGTCGGCTTGAGCCGCAGGATGTTGGCGACATGACCCTCGGTGTTGGCGCCGCCGCCCGAGATGACCCGGGCGCCGAAGCGCCGGACGCCCCAGTAGGTCGACCAGAGGCCGGCGAAATTTCCCCAGTTGAAGGCGAAATAGACGCTGTCGGCCGGCCGGATGCCCAGTGCCCAGAAGGCGTAGCACCACCCCTCGCCATACCGCTCCGTGTCGTACATCGAATAGGGGATGGCGAGCGGCGCGCCGGTCGTGCCCGACGTCTCGCAATGATGGACGACCATCTCCATCGGCAGGGCCAGCGTCGGGCCGTAAGGCGGCTCCGTCGGTTGCAGGGCGAGAAAGTCCTTCTTGTCGAGGAGCGGGACCTTGCGCTTGAAGTCGTCCAGGCTCCGCACGTCCTCCGGCTTGAGCCCATGGTCGTCGAAGCGCGCCCGGTAGAAAGGGACGTGGTCGTAGGCGTAGCGCAGCAGGAGCTGCAGCTTCCGCAGATGCAGGGCGTCGAGCTGCTCCCGCGGCAGGGTCTCCATGTAGCGGTTCCAGTAGCGTGCCGTTCTGGCGCGCTCCGTGAATTGCCCGATTGGCGCGGTCTCCATTGTCTCCTCCCGGCGGTCGGCCCGTCTGGCGCGGGCCTCTTCGCCTCTTGTCGCCCTACTTGCCTTTGAACTCGGCCTTTCTCTTCTCCAGGAAGGCCGTGATGCCCTCGGCCGCGTCCTCCGATCCGAAGAGCAGGGACTGGTTGGCGCGCTCCAGCGCGAGGCCGGCGTCGAGCGGCCCCTTCAGGCCCTGGCGCACCGAATGCTTGATGACGCCGTGGGCGAGGCTCGGGCCCGCGGCGAGCTTCGAGGCATAGGCCATGACCTTGTCCTCATGCTCCTCCGCCGGGTGCAGCCATTCGACGATGCCAAGGTCCAGCGCCTTGTCGGGGCCGACCATCTCGCCGGTTATCATCAGGTGCAGGGCGTGGCCCGGCTGGATCAGCCGCGCGAGCCGCTGGGTGCCGCCCATGCCGGGGGAGAGACCCAGATTGACCTCGCCAAGTCCGATCCCGTAGCGACCTTCGGCCGCGATGCGGAAGTCGCAGCCGAGCGCCAGTTCCAGCCCGCCGCCAATGCAGTGTCCTGCGATCGAGGCGATGAAGATCTTCGGCGTCCGCTCGATCATGTCGACTGTCTCGTGCGCCATCGTCAAAAAGTCGGCGAGACCGGCCGGGGTCGCACCGTCGAGGGTCGAGATGTCGGCGCCGGCGCAGAAGAATTTCTCGCTCGCGCTCTTGATGACGACACAGCGGATCGCGTCGTCCTCCCGCGCGGCGTCGATGCAGCGCTGGAGCTCCAGCATCGTCGTCTTGGTGTAGGCGTTCGCGGGCGGGTTGTTCATCGTCAGGATGCCGACGCCGCCTTCGTTTGTCAGGTCGTATGCCATGCGTTTCCTCTCCCGAAGGATAGTCGTTATTGTCGGGCGTTCAGAGATACTTGCGGTTGGCCAGGTGGTCCGGCACCTCGAGGCCAAGCTGCTCGATCAGGGGGACGGTGTCGGCGATATAGGCCGCGCGCAGCTCCGCGTTGCCCTTCCCCTTGATGCCCCAGCGGACATAGATGTCACTGTTCTTGCTGTCGGAGCGGCCGAACATGTCGAGCGCGGCGGGCCACCATTTGTGCAGCAGCTCCTGCGCTTCCTTCTTGCCGTCCGGGTCCTTGACGATCTGCTTCAGGAACTTGAAGCCGGCCGTCGCGTGGAAATGCTCTTCCTTCTCCAGCTGGTCGGAGACGCGGGCGAGCGGCTCGTAGGTGCTCCCCAGCCACTCGATCCCGACATAGAGGCCGACGCGGTCGATCAGCATGTGGAACCAGGCGACGTCGCACCAGCAGTCGAG
>CAYGKX010000385.1:0-4300 GCA_964350225.1 uncultured Rhodospirillaceae bacterium
GCAGTGATGTCACGCTCCGGCTTCTCATGCTGCCGGGGCTGCCCTGGTTCGCACCTTACGTTCCCGCTGGCGTGTCGCGAGTTCCCGATTTCGTCGCCGATTACGAGGCTGGCATCTACGGGATCGCAGGCCAGAAGGTGGCCTCCTCGGCGCTCCCCACGATCTCGGGCGACTACCTGCCCGTCACCCATGACGCCACCAGCATCACGCGGCTGGTCGAGACACTGACGGCTGGCGACATCCCCTCCAGCGCGCCTGTCGGCGTGACCCGCATCGTCGGGTTTGCGGTATGAGCCGGACCATTCCGGCCGCGGTGGCCGCCGACCTCGAGCGCAGCAGCGGGCCCGACGCGCTGATCTGGTTCCTGACGATACGCCACGGCAACCTGGGCGAGCCGATCCGTGTTGTCTCGGACGTCTACGACTACCTGGTCGACGGCGACCTCTACACCGGGATCGTGTTCGACGCGCAGGCGCTCACCGATACCGACCAGGCGCCCTCCGCTCAACTGAGGGTGCCCAACGTCGACCGGCGCATCGGCCAGGCGCTCAAGGACGCTGCGGGGCGGGCCACGGTCGAGGCGGTCGCGCGCACGACGGCGGATTTCGACCTGTCGCTCGATCCGCGCGAGCCGGTCGGGACGCCTGCCACAATCTATGCCTTCTCGCATTTCGACCTGGTCGACGTCGAGGTCAATGCGGCCGAGATCACCGGGCGGCTGATGCTGGCCGACTACACGCAGGAACCCTGGCCGGGCGGCGGCGCCACGGCCGACCGTTGTCCGGGCCTCTTCACATGACGCTCGATCGCTATGTCGGGCTCCCCTTCGTCGATGGCGGCCGCGGTCCGGGCGCCGTGGATTGCTGGGGCCTCTGCTGCTTCGTCTACCGGCAGGAGCTGGGTATCGAGCTGCCCCCGCATGGCGACGTGCGCGCGGCCGATCTGAGGGCGGTGTCGCGGGCGATGGACACCGGCAAGGACGCGGCCGACTGGCTCCTGGTGGATCATCCGCAGCTGCATGACGTCGCGGTGATGCGCCTGCCGTCCTCGGGCCGGCCGGGCCATGTCGGGATCTACGCCGGCGGCGGCCTGATCCTGCATGTCGAGCGTGCCGCGCGCACCGTGCTGGAACCCGCAAAAAGCCCGATGATCGCGCATCGCATCATCGGTTACTGGAGACACATCACCCAATGCTGACGGCGATTCACCGCGACCCGTTTTCCGTCGCGCCCCATGTCTATCGTCTGGCCGAGGGCACGACGCTCGCCGACATGGTGGGGCGGGTGCGGTCGCTGCCGGAGGGCTGGCCGCGTCACGAGCATGACGTCATCACCATCAACGGGCATCTCGCGCCGCGCGCCTTGTGGGCTGCGATACGGCCCAAGGCGGGCGTCGAGGTCGGGTTTCACGCGCCGCCGATGGGCGGTGATGGCGGCGGCAAGCAGATCCTGTCGCTGGTGGCCAGCATCGGCCTGGTGGCGCTCTCTGGGGGCATCACCAGCGGCACCCTGCTCGGCGGGCTTACCGGAGCGGCAGCGGCGGGCAAGGCGACCTTCCTGTCCCGCCTGATCGGGGCCGGCGTCCTCATCGGCGGGTCGATGGCCCTGTCGGCGCTGGCGCCCACACCGTCGGTCCCGCAGGGCGAGGATGGCGGCCGGGCCGATGTCGGGACCGCTTCGGCCCAGGGCAACACGCTCGAGCCGAACGCGGTCCTGCCGCGTGTCGTCGGTACCAGAAAGATCTATCCGCCGTTCCTGGCGGAGCCGCTGGCCTATTACGACGGTCAGGACGAGGTCGTCGAGGCGGTCGTCGGGCTGGCCGGGCCCCACCATCTCGATGATATCCGCATCGCCGACGCCGAGGTCGAGGGCATGGGCGGGGTCGAGATCGAGACGCGCGAGGGCTGGCCGGGACAGGACACTCTTCGTCTTGTGGAACGCTATGCGAGGACCAGCTCCATTCGGAGCGAGCTTCGCGGCCATGTCACGCGCGAGGACGCGGGCGACACGCTCGAAAGCCCGACCGGCCAGATCGAGGACGCGCTGCCGCAGCCGAAGGTGCTGAGCACCCGCAATGCGCCCGACGAATACCGGATCGACATCAACTTTCCGCAGGGGCTCTTCTGGACCCCGCAACCGACCTACGTCATGCGGGTCCCGTTCCGGTTACGCCTGCGCCAGAAGGGTGCCGTCAGCTGGACGAACCTGCCCGAGATCCATTTCGGGGCGGCGCATGTCGGTGAGAAGCGTGCCTCGATCCGGTTGATCTGGCAGGACGGCGAGATCAGCGCTGCATCGGCGGCCACTTCGCGCGGCTGGGTAGAGGGGCGGATCAACACCCCGGGGCAGGGGATGGCGCCTGCCACGAGCGGCTGGACGGCGGACAGCTATTTCGACAGCGGCAGCGGCGACGACTATGTCGACGGCACCAATTCGGGGTCGACGGCGGTTCGCAACCTCATCATGAGCGAGCACGTCGCCGAGATCCATCTCGACCGGGCCAGCTTTCCGGCTGGTCAGTACGAGATCGAGATCACGCGCGGCTACACGTTCTACGACGGATCCTACAACCCGACGAACTACCAGCTGAGCACGCTGGTGCGTGACTTCTTCCGGTACGAGGCTGCCGGGGCGGCGCGGATCTTCCAGACGCAGGAGGGAATGAGCGACAAGACCTTCATCGTGCGCGGAATCTCGATCTGGAACGCCTCACCCGTGCAGAAGGGCGGCATGGCGCTGATCGCGGTCAAGGCGCGCAACGTCAACATCGAGAAACTCAGCGTCCTCGCGTCGGGCTATGTCAGGGACTGGGACGGCAGCGGGTGGCGGGACTGGACGACGACCAGCAACCCGGCGCCGCACATGCGCGACATCCTGGGCGGCCTGCTGAACGCCCGGCCGGTGCCCGAGGACATCATCGACGATGACGGGCTCGTCGCCTGGCGGGCGGCCTGCACGGCGGCCGGCTACACGGTCGACGCGATCTGCGAGGGGCTGAGCCTGGCCGAGGCGGCGAACCTGGTGGCCGGTGCCGGCTACGCCAAGCCCTATCAGTCGGAAATCTGGGGCGTGACCCGGGATTACGACCGCGCGGCGGATGGTCCGGTGCAGGTGTTCAGCCCGCACAACATGCAGAATTTCCGCTGGTCCAAGGGCTTTGCCAAGCGGCCGGACGGGTTCCGCATCACCTTCGCCGATGTCGATCGCGACTATGAGACGCGGCAGATCATTCATCCGCCGGACGCTGGCCTGACGGAACAGGTCAGCTACGACGGTCTGGTGGCCGAGGCCGATTGCCGTGCCCGGGCCGATTACGACCTGGCGACGACGCTCCATCGCAGCACGTTCTACGACTTCGACGCCCCGGCAGAGGCGATCAAGTGCCGGCGCGGGTCGCTGATCCAGGTGCAGCACGACATGCTGACCGAGTTCGCCGGCAGCGGCCGGATCGTCGATGTCGAATATGACGGGTCGGGCGATGTCACGGCGGTGACGCTCGACAACGAGCCGCCCGCTATGACCGGCCCGGGCTGGGACGACATCGGCGTGAACGACTGGGACGATCTCGACATGGGTCTGATCGGCCTTGGCGCCGGCGTGATCCTGCGGGGCAACGGCGTGTCGGTTCATGCCTGCACCGTGAGCGGGGCCAGGATCGCGCTCGACACGCCGGCAACGCTTGATGACCTCGGTCTTGACGACCTCGCCATCCTCGGGCCGGTCGGCCAGGAGGCGCGCCGCCTCATCGTGTTCTCGATGCAGCCGCGGGCGGATTTCGTCTGGACCATCACCGCAGTCGACGAAGCACCGGAGATTTGGAATGGCTGACAGAGACACCACCAGCGGCGCGACCACGCCGAAACCGACGGGACCGGAGTTCCTGACCGAGTATGCCGGCCATATCGAGGCGCTCTTCAACGCCTCTGTCCTGCCGCTGGCAAGCGTCTCCGGGGCCGACACGATCACCGCCACGGTCGACCCGGAACTGCCTGCGGGCGGCCTGGTGGCCGGCATGAAGTTCAGCATCGAATGGGCGTCGGACAATACCGGCGCCGCGACGCTCAATATCGACAGCACCGGCGCCGTCTCGATCGTCGGCAAGGACAGCGGGGCCCTGACCGGGGGGCAACTGGCGGCCGGCGAACGCGACCTGATCGAATATGACGGCACCAACTTCGTGCTGCTGACCGGCGGGTCGGTCCTGTCGAACGCCATCGCCTCGAGGACCATCTACGACGTGACCTCGGTGTGGACCAACAACGTCGATCCCGACCGGATCGTGATGATCGAGGCCTGGGGCG
>CAYGKX010000386.1:0-4295 GCA_964350225.1 uncultured Rhodospirillaceae bacterium
GCCCTCGCCGCGCTGACCCGGGAGAAAATGAACCTGGAGCTCCTGCGCATCTGGCAGAAGAGCGAAAAGACGATCCTCTTCGTCACCCACGGCATCACCGAGGCGGTCTTCCTCGGCACCAAGGTCGTGGTCCTGACCGCGGGCCCGGCCAGGATGGCGGACATGTTCCCCATCGACCTGCCGCAGCCCCGCACCCTCGACATGAAGACGCACGAGGCCTTCGGCGAATACACCCGGCGCATCTACAAGCTATTGGGAATGGAGTAGAGACGTCGGCCTCCCCGCCACTGAGGCGGGCGGCATCGCCGTCGACGACCACCGCCGCCACATGGCGCCCTCTATCCGGTTGTGCCATGCTGTTCGCCGTCATAGAGTTTTGTACCCGACCGGTTACAAACCGGCCGCGTTCGCGGCGCCGACCGCAAGGTCCCGCTTCCGCATCGGCGCCCGTCAACCGCACCCGAAGAAGCGGGCAACAGCTATGGGCAGGGAATGACCATGATTGGGAGAAAGTCGGTTCTGGGTATGGCCATCGCGGCCGCGACCGGGCTTGGCGCCGCGGGCAACGCGGGCGCCGCGGAAAAGGTCGATTTCATTTTGAACTGGATCGCCGGCGGCGACCACGCGCCCTACTACTGGGCCAAGAAGACGGGCCTGTACGAGAAGGCCGGCATCGACCTGAACATTCAGCAGGGCAAGGGCTCGTCCATGTCCTCGCGCCGCACGGGCGCGGGCAAGAACCAGCTCGGCCTCGCCGACCTCGGTACCGCCCTCGTCACCATGGGCAAGGGTGCGAAGATGGTCGCGGTGATGAACATCTACGCCAACTCGCCCTATGGCATGTACTGGCTGAAAAGCTCGGGCATGAAGGGTCCCAAGGACTTCGCCGGCAAGAAGATCGGCAACCCGCCGTGGGACGCCGCCCGCCAGATGTGGCCGGCCCTGGCCAAGAAGGTCGGCATGGACCCGGGCTCGGTCCGGTGGGTCAACATCCAGCCCGCCGCGAAGCTTGCCGCCCTGAAGGGCAAGTCGATCGACGTGACGACCCAGTTCTATAACACCCACCACATCTTCAAGAAGGCGCTGGGCGACGACATGGGCTTCTTCGCCTGGAAGAAGTACGGCATCAATCCCTACGGCAACTCCATCATCGCCAACATGGAGTTCCTGGAGAAGAAGCCGGAAGTGGTCGCCGCCTTCGTGAAGGTCACCCAGCAGGCCTTCCGGGATTGTGTTCTCAAGCCCGATCCCTGCGTGCAGGCGCTGGTAGAAGCCAACAAGGGTCTCAAGTTCGACGTCGAGAAGGAGAACTGGGGCCTGGTGACCGAGCTGATGAGCGACAAGACCTCCCGCGAGGTCGCGCTGGGCTGGTTCGATCCGACCCGGATGGAGGCGGACTACAAGCTGATCTCCACCTACTTCAAGATCGACACGCCCTACGACATCAACAAGCGCTACACCAACAAGTTCCTCGACAAGAACATCAAGATGCCCAAGATCGACCGGGACTCCCCGTTCGACTGAGCCACGAGCTGGGTAGCGACAAACCGCCCTCTCCCCCGAACGGGGGAGAGGGTTTTTTGTATGTGCAGTGAGTATGCCATGCGAAGGGCGGACACATGGACAGGACCTACGACGCCATCGTCCTGGGGGCGGGGCATAACGGGCTGATCCTCGCGACCTACCTGGCGCGCGCCGGGCTTTCGGTCGCCTGCGTCGAGCGGCGGGAGACGGCGGGCGGCGGGCTCGCGCGGCTCGAGGACCCGCGGCATCCGGGCCTGTGGCACAACACCCACGCCTTCTTCCTGCGCGCCATCACCAACATGCCCTGGTATCGCGACCTCGATCTCGAGGCCCATGGCGCGGCGATGATCGAGCCGGAACTGAATGTCGCGATGCTGATGCGCGACGGTGCGGCGCTGGAATGGTGGACCGACATGGAGCGGACGGTCGCCTCCTTCGCCGCCCTGAGCGACCGGGACGCCGCGACCCTCCGCCGCTGGTACGAGGAATTCGGGCCGGTCGTCGAGAAGATCCTGCTGCCCGAGGCGACCAGCCCGCCCATCCCGAAGGACGAACGGAAGGCGCTTCTCGAACGCTCGCCGGAGGGGCGGTATCTCCTGGAGGTCAGCGCGCTGTCGCCGCTGGAGTTCGTCCACCGGGAATTCGAGAACCCCGCGATCCAGGCAGGGCTCCTCTTCTTCAACGGCCTGCGCGAGGTCGACTTGCGGGTGCGCGGCTTCGGGCACCATATCGCCTTCCTGCTCGCCAATCCGGCGAAGGCGCAGATGGCCATCGGCGGGTCGGCGGCGCTGGGCCAGGCCCTGGCGAACGCGGCGAAGGCGGCGGGGGTCGAGATCCTGACAGGGACGGAGCCGCGACGCCTCGTCGTCGAGGGCGGTCGTGCCGCCGGGATCGAAACGGCCGGAGGGGAAGGACTGTCCGCTCGCCGGCTGGTCGCTTCTTCCCTCAACCCGCAGCAGACATTCCTCGACCTGATCGACCCCGAACGGCTGCCGGGCGGATGGCGCGAGAAGGCGGAAGGTTTCGCCTACAACCTGCTCGCCCCGCTCTTCGCCCTGAACCTCACCTTGACCGAGCCGCCGTCCTACCGTCACGCGGCCCGCTATCCGGAACTCGCGTCGCCCTTCATGACCATTCTCGGTCTGGATCATGTCGACCAGTTCGAGGAAATTGTCGCGCATCACGGGGCCGGCACCATCCCGCCGACCGTCATGTGGGGGACCTGCCCCAGTCAGTTCGATCCGACCCAGTCCCGCGACGGCAAGCACACGGCCTTCATGTGGGAAAAGCTCCCCTATGCGCTCAAAGGCGACCCGGCGAACTGGGACGGATCGAAGGACGCCCACGGGGAAGAAATGCTGGCCCTCTGGACCGAATTCGCGCCCAATCTCGCCAGCGCGGCGGTCGACCGCTTCACGCGAAGCCCCCTCGATGTCGAGCGTGACTTTCCGAACATGCGGCAAGGTGACCTCCTGATTGGCGCCTTTTCCGACGGGCAGATCGGCCACGACCGGCCCTTCGCCGGCGCCGGCGACTACCGGACCTTCCTCGACGGCCTCTATCTCTGTGGCTCGTCCTCCCACCCCGGCGGCAACATCACCGGCTTGCCGGGTTACAACGCGGCGCAGACGATCTTCGCTGACCTGGGCATTGAGGCGGACTGGCTGCCGGTGCCGGCGGCGGTACGGATCGCGGAGTTGGCGGGGTAGCAGGGCGGAGAGCGGCGTTCCATCCTTCGAGACGCGCTTCGCGCTCCTCAGGATGAAGGAGAAATTCTAAGCCAGAACAATGCCTTCATCCTGAGGAGGGCGGGTGGCGCCCGTCTCGAAGGAGGGGATGACGCGTTCCCCTACCCGCCGTTTCACCCCAGCTCCGGCCCCGCGATGGCGAAGATCGCCTCCGGACGGTCGAAGCCGCCGTCATGGTCGAGATACATCCGGGTATAGGGCCGCTGAAAGGTGAAACCGGCGCGTGTCAGCCAGTTCGTGAAAGTCGTCTGGTCGTCGGGCACGTCGATGTAACAGGCTCCCGGAAGCCCGGCGCTCGCCGCGGCGAAAAGCGCCTGGGCGGTCCCGGGATCCGGCGCGACGAGGGGTCCGATCTGCGAGGCCTCCCGGCCGTCGCGGGCGAGGGCGTGGCCGATCAGTTCGCCATTGCGCCACGCGCCCACCGCCCGGGCGGGCTGGCGGGCCAGGAGGTGATCGAGCAGCGCCGACCGGTCGGCGCCGAAAACCGGACGGTCCGTGGCGGCGAGAGCCGGCAACTCGGCCGCAACCAGCGGACGGATCTCCGTGCCATCCGGCGGCGGCGCCTCTGGCGCCGTCACGGCTTCCGCCCGAAAGCGCCCGATGCCGTAGCAGTCGCGGAAACCGATCTGGCGATAGACCTCGCGGCCGGCCGGTGTCGCGTCGAGGCCGGGGACGCGTCCGGCGGTCTTCTGCCGTTCGATCACCACGCCCATCAGCTCGGTCGCAAGCCCACGCCGCCGGTGGCTCTCGGCGACCAGCACCATGCATATCCAGGCGAAGCGTCCATAGGGCAGGGCCATCGCACTTGCGACCAGGGTGCCGTCCGCGTCTGCCCGGCCGACGCCTTCGCCCCGGGCCAGCATGTAGCGCCAGTCGGCCTCCGCCTGGTTCCAGCCGATGGCGGCGGAGAGGGCATAGCCGCGCGCCGCGTCCTCGGGCGTCAGGTCGAAGATCGGGGAGAGATCAGAATTTTCCATCGGCGGCATCGAAGGCTGTCGGCTTGTTGTAGCTGCGCCCGCCGCG
>CAYGKX010000387.1:0-4291 GCA_964350225.1 uncultured Rhodospirillaceae bacterium
CATGGTGCTCTTGTTGGGCAGCGTGCGCACCAGGCCGTCGGAGGCGAGGCGGATGAGCGCTTCGCGTACCGGGGTCCGCGAGACGTCGAAGCGCCGTTCGAGCGTCGCTTCCTCGATCGTTTCGCCGGGCGGCAGGCGAAGCTCCAGGATCTCCTGACGCAGACCCTCATAGACCCGCTTCGCGCCCGTGCCCTTGGGGCGGCCCCGGGTCTTCTTTCCTGTGTCGTCCGATTGCGGCATGTCGTGCGCCCATTGGGAAAAACGATGCCTCGCCCACCGAGGGGACCGCTTCCCTACGCGAATTTGCGATCCCTCACAAGGTCGATTGCCTTATTATAATATTCTATGTATAAAAAACTATGCCGCTGTCGCTGCTTCTTCGCGGTCTCCGCCCCTCCTCCAATACCCGTCGCTGGCTGCCCACGACGCCAGATCGGCTGCGCCCGTCCTATGACGTGGTGGTCATCGGGGGCGGCGGTCACGGGCTCGCCATCGCCCACTATCTCGCGGCCAATCATGGGGTCCGGAACGTCGCGGTGCTCGAACGCGGCTATCTTGCCGGTGGCAACACGGCACGCAATACAGCCATCATCCGGTCGAACTACCTGACCCCGGCGGGCGTCCGTTTCTATGCCCGCTCGGTCGAGCTCTATCGCCGGCTGTCGAACGAACTTGGCCTCAACATCATGTATTCGGAGCGCGGGCACCTGACGCTCGCGCATACCGACGCCGCCTTGCGCACGGCCCGCTGGCGCGCGGAAGTCAACAAGGCGCTGGGCGTCGATTCCGAGCTCGTGACGCGTAACGATCTCGCGCGGCTCTGCCCGGCGCTCGACCTGTCGGAAGACGCCCGCTACCCGATCCTGGGGGCGCTTTATCATCCGCCCGGCGCGATCGCGCGGCACGATGCGGTCGCCTGGACCTACGCCCGGAGTGCGGCGCGCAATGGCGTCGAGATCCACCAGGGGACGACCGTCACGGGACTGGAAGCAGCGGGCGGCAGGGTGACCGCCGTCGAAACCTCCCGGGGACGGGTGACATGCGGCGCCGTCGTTCAAGCGGTCGCCGGTTCGAGCAGCCGGATCGCCGGGATGGCCGGTCTGCGCCTGCCCATCCGCACCATCCCGCTCCAGGCCTGCGTTTCCCAGCCCTACAAACCCTTCCTCGACCCGATCGTCGTGTCCGGCAGCCTCAGCGTCTATATCTCGCAGAGCGCGCGCGGGGAGTTCGTCATGGGCGGCGCGGTCGACCCCTATGCGCTATATGCGTCGCGCAGCACGCTCGACTTTATGGAGCGAACGATCGGCGATCTCCTCGAACTCTTCCCGATGCTCGCTCAGGCCAAGGTCATGCGCCAGTGGGCCGGGATCGCAGATATGACACCCGATTTCTCGCCCGTTATGGGGCGGACTCCGCTCGACAATCTCTACATCGACGCGGGGTGGGGGACCTGGGGCTTCAAGGCGACGCCGGTGGTCGGCGAGACGATGGCCGAACTGATCGCGACCGGGACGGTCCCGGAGCTGATCGCGCCCTTCGCGCTCGACCGGTTCGCCCGTCTCGAGCAGGTGGGCGAGCGCGCCGCCGCCTCGGTCGGGCATTGAGGGCCGGGCGATGAAGCTTATCCCCTGTCCCCTCAACGGCCCCCGCAACGCCTCCGAGTTCCAGTGCGCCGGGCCGGTCAAGAAGCGGCCGGCGCCGGATGCCTCGGACGAAGCGTGGGCGGACTACCTCTTCCTCGAAGACAATGCAGCAGGCGTCGTCCTGGAATGGTGGTGCCACCTGCCGTCCAGCTACTGGTTCATCCTGGAGCGGGATACGCGGACCGACGAGATCGTCCGCGCCTACCGCCCGGACGAGCGGCCGGATCTTCTGGGATGACGGTCGCGAACCCCATGGATCGGCTGCCGGCGCCGTTCGGGCGCGCAATCGATCGGTCCCGGCCGCTGAATTTCACCTTCGAGGGCCGACGATACTCGGGCTTCGAAGGCGACACGGTCGCGAGCGCGCTCATCGCGAATGGCGTCTGGCTGATTGGCCGGTCCTTCAAGTATCACCGGCCGCGCTCGGTTCTGTCCCTCGAGGGCTCCGACGCGAATCTCTACGTGACGATCGACGGCGTGCCCAACCTGGCGGCGGACCTGACGCCGCTCGCCGCCGGGATGGAAGTTCGCGCCCAGAATTTCAAGGGCTCCCTCCGGCGTGACCGATGGGTTCTGCCGGGGTTCGTGTCCCGATTCCTGCCGGTCGGTTTCTACTACTGGGCCTTTTTCCGCCCGCTCGGGGCCTGGAAACGGTGGGAACCGACCATCCGGCGCCGCGCCGGCCTGGGCAGGATCGCCCCCGATCATTCATGGGTGCGCCGGGCGAAGGAATATGACTGGGCCGACGTCGTTGTGATCGGCGCAGGGGTCGCGGGTCGCGCGGCGGCCGAAGCGGCGGCCGAAAGGGGCGCCGACGTCCTCCTGATCGACGGACGGAACAGGCTCGCCGGCCTTACGTCGCCGTCCGTGCGTCTGGCGAGCGGCACGACAGTGCACGGCCTCTATGCCGACGGCTGGATGGCGGCAAGCCGGGGCGGGAAGCTGATCAAGATCCGGGCCCGGCAAGTCGTCCTGGCCACCGGGACGCTTCAACAACCGGCCGTCTTTCGCAACAACGATCTTCCAGGAATCATGCTGGGCGACAGCGTCCTGAGGCTGGTTCAGGAACACGGCATTCTGCCGGGACAGTCCGCGGTGGTCGTGACGGCCGACGCGGAAGGTTATTTGGTCGCAGAGTCTTTGCTCGACGCTGGCATCACAGGCCTGACGGTGGTCGACACGCGGCCGGACGCACCGCAAGGGGTGGGGCTTCGGTCGCGGGGCGTTGAAGTCCTGGCCGGACACGAGCCCGTTGCCGCCGGGGGCCGGGGGCGGGTCCACAGTCTCGCGATTCGTCCCGTGGGCGATGCCGGCACGACGCGCACGCTGCCCTGCGATCTCGTCGCGATGTGCGGCGGCCGGGCGCCCAACGGCGCGCTTTGGGCCCATGCCGGCGGCCGCCTCGAATATGACCGCGCCGCCGGCCGCTGGATGCTCCCGGGAGAGATTGGAACGGTCAATGTGGCCGGCGCGGTGCGCGGGCTGTCGACGCCGGAAGCCTGCGGCGCGGACGGTACCTGGGCGGGTCAGCTGGCGTCTGCGCGTACAGGACATGGGACCGCCCCGGAAGACGCTCGCCCGGAAATCGGAGATAACGCAGGGACGCACCCAATCCTCGTGCCACATGCCAGTGGCAAGGATTTCGTCGATTTCGACGAGGATCTGACGGTCAAGGATCTGAAGGCCGCGATGGCCCAGGGGTTCGAGGATGTTCAGCTCCTCAAGCGCTATTCCACATGGGGCATGGGGCCGTCGCAGGGCCGGCACGCGCTGACCGCGGGAAGCGAGATTGTCTCCCGGCATCGCGGGGACGACCCGGCGGCTACGGCGACCACCACCTTCCGGCCGCCGGTCCATGGCTTGTCCTTTGCCGCCCTTGCCGGCGAGGGGTTCCACCCGGCGCGTCTGACCCCGATGGACGCCTGGCATCGCGCGGCCGGCGCGCGGATGATGGTCGCCGGAAACTGGTGGCGGCCCGCGGTCTATCCGGACGGCGCGACAGCGGACCCCCTCGCCACGGCGGTTGAAGAGGCGCGGATTGTACGCTCGGCCGTCGGCCTGATCGACGTCTCGACCCTCGGCAAGATCGAGATCCGCGGGCCGGATGCCGCGGCTTTTCTCGAGCGCTTCTACACCTTCCGGTATGCGAAGCAGCCGGTCGGTCGCAGCCGCTATCTGCTTGCGACCGACGAAACCGGGGCCATCGTCGACGACGGTGTCGCCTGCCGCCTTTCGGAGACGCATTTCTACGTGACCACGACGACCGGCGCGTCGGACCAGATCTATCGATCGATGCTCTGGTGGAGGCTGCACTGGCAGCTCGACGTCGACATTGCAAACGTCACCGGCGCTTATGCCGCGATCAACATTGCCGGTCCTCTCAGCCGCAAGGTTCTGTCTCGTGTCGCCGCTTTCGATATCGGCAGGGAGGCCTTTCCCTATCTGGCGGTGAGGCGCGGCGAGGCCGCCGATGTACCGGTACGGGCGGTTCGGGTCGGCTTCGTCGGCGAGCTCGGTTACGAGCTGCACGTTCCGGCGGGCTATGGCGCGCATCTGTGGGAGGCGTTGATGGCGGCGGGCGCGGAGGAGGGCATCCGCCCCTTCGGTGTCGAGGCGCAGCGGCTGCTCCGCCTCGAGAAGGGCCATGT
>CAYGKX010000388.1:0-4289 GCA_964350225.1 uncultured Rhodospirillaceae bacterium
TGTTAATATTTTATTAACTATCTAACCTTCATTCGCGAGATCTGTTGAGGGGAGCATGAACCGCATAATCGGCACATTCATCATCTTGGCGGCAGTCGCGGCTACGGTTCCTGCCCCGCCGGCGTCGGCGCGCATGGGAATTTGGGCCGGCGCCTGGTGCGAGTTCATCGGCAATCACTGGGACGGCGAAGATGGGTGTTGGGGCCCGCAACTCGGCGGCTGGTACGAGTTCGGCCGCAGCATCTCCGGGCCGAATTAGGAGACGCAACCCTGACACACCAGTTCAAGTCATGGCGGTTGGGGCAACCCGACGGCCAGCACGAAAAAAGGCCCGGGCAAATCGCCCGGGCCTTTATCGTTGCACTGACGCGGTCGGCCTACAGCTTCACATACTCGTAGTCGACCGGCAGATTGTTGATGCCGCGATCCGGCGGTGCGATCCAGCCGGCCATCTTGCCCGGCTCGGTCACCTGCTGCATCAGACTGCGGACATAGGCCCGATCCTCCTCCGAGGGGATCCACTCGTTCTTGCGCGCTTCCCACTGCTCGCCGGAGATCGGGTTGCCTTCCGGCGTGAAGTGGAAGCCGGCATAGGCGCCCACTGTCCGGCGGAACCGTTCGCTCGGCAGGGAAATCTCGAAGTCGATCCCGGCCTTCTTGATCATCCGGTTCCAGCGCTTGACGCCAATGTCGCAGTCCTTGACGTAGGCATGACGGGCAACGGCGTTCATCGCGTTGCGGGTCGGCACCTCGATCGCCTTGATCGTGCCATCCTCCAGGACTTCCTCCAGCTCGTAGCCGCCGTCCTTGACGACATGGTCCTCGTACTGGTCCTCGTCGGGCCGGCCCTTCAGACCGTTGGCGAAATAGTTCGCGGCGTTGGTCGACTGGTCGGAACCGAAAAGGTCCTGCGCCGAGGAGAACCAGAAGTTGATGTATTTCTGGATCGTCGGGAGGTCGATGGCGCCCGCCCGCCGCACGACGGCCGGGTCGTCGGTCTTGTGCTCGTCCATGACTTCAAGCGCCCGCTTGATGACACGGCCGCGGCAGGTCCGCGACAGCGGGTCGAAGCCCGATTCCGCCAGCATCTTGAGCTGATACTTGCCGTCACGGTCGGTGAAGTAGGTGAAGCAGAAGAACGACATCCAGTCGTCGATCGGCTCGTTGAAGGTCGTCAGGATGCGCGGATTGTTGACGTCGCCGGAATGACGGCTCAGCAGTTCCTCTGCCTCTTCGCGGCCATCGCGGCCGAAATAGGCGTGCAGGAGATACACCATCGCCCAGAGGTGACGGCCCTCCTCGACATTGACCTGGAAGAGGTTGCGCAGGTCGTAGAGCGAGGGGCAGGTCTGGCCCAGCATCCGCTGCTGCTCGACCGAGGCCGGCTCCGTGTCGCCCTGGGTCACGATCAGGCGGCGCAGATCGGAGCGGAACTCGCCCGGCACCTGCTGCCATGCGTCCTGGCCCATGAAGTCGCCGAAGCCGATCTTGCGGTCCGCCACCGGCTCCGCGAGGAAGATGCCCCAGCGATAGTCGGGCATCTGCAGCTGACCGTAGGTGGCCCAGCCCTTGGCGTCGACCGAGGTGGCCGTGCGCAGGTAGACCTCCTTCGACTGGAAGCCCTCGGGGCCCATTTCCTTCCACCAGTCGAGGAAGTGGGGCTGCCACTTCTCGATGGCGCGTTGAAGCTGACGATCCTCAGACAATTCGACGTTGTTGGGGATCTTCTGTGAATAGTCGATCGCCATGGCGTTTACACCCTTTCCCAATTGAAGTTCGGCTTCGTTCCGGTTCCGTAGAGCTTGAGCGCCCCCTTCTCGCCGACCG
Organism: uncultured Rhodospirillaceae bacterium; assembly: GCA_964350225.1. Taxonomy (GTDB): domain Bacteria; phylum Pseudomonadota; class Alphaproteobacteria; order Bin65; family Bin65; genus CAYGKX01. The sequence continues at coordinate 1,828 of CAYGKX010000388.1, forward strand.
CGTTCGGCCGGATGAAGATCCAGTTCTGCCAGGCGGACAGCCGGCCGAAGACCTTCGTCGCCATCGTCTCGCGGCCGCCGAAGCGGAGCGAGGCTTCCATGCCCGTGAGCGCATCCGGCGAGAGCGAGGTCCGTTCCTCGATCGCGATCCGCACCTCGTCGTCCCAATCGAGATCATCGGGGGCGAAGGTCACGAGGCCCAGATCTGTCGCGCCGGCAGGGTCGATCTTCTCGCCCTTCTTCGCCTCGACCGCCGCGACCGCCGCCTCGTCTTCCTGGAAGTGGGCGGCAATGCGCGAGATGCCATTCGGCATTTCGAACATGCCGAAATTGGTATCGTCGAAGATCAGGACCGGCGAGTTTTCCGGCGTCTCCTGGTCGTCCAGCATGTAGGACCGGTCGGCGGCCAGGAACAGCTCGGCGAACACGCCGGCGAAGCAGGACCCGGCATCGATCAGGGCGAACATGGAGCGCGAGGAAACGTCGAGCCGCGCCAAGGTCCGGCGCAGGAAGTTCGTCGTTTCGCGGATGAACCAGTCGTCCTGGTTCTCGGCCAGAACCTTGCCCTGGGCCAGCACCGCGTCGGCGTCGCCCTCGGTCTTCAGGATCCAGGTGCCGATTTCGCCGTTGTTCGTGCGCAGCATCAGGATGGCGTCGTCGAGTTCGCGCGTCAGACGCAGGCCCCACCAGTCGGCCCCGGCCTTGCGGATCTCCGCCGGGTCGGTCGGCTCGCCCGCCTCGGGGGTCTTGAGCGTGATGGTCGCGGTCCGGTCGTCATAGTTCAGCGCGACATCGACAAACTTGTAGTGATAGCCGGCATCGTCGAAGTTCCGCTCCAGCTCCGGCAGCTTGACGCCCTCGCCCTCGCCCGTCCGGTCGGAACCGGCGGCAAGCTCGGCGGCGCGCGCCTGGACGAACTCGTCGAACTGGGCCGGCGGCGCATAGTCGTCGATCAGCTTCCAGTCCTTCGCGCGGTCGGCGCGAACGCCTTCCGATGTCGTGCAGAAGACGTCGGCCAGGTCGCGGCGGACCTTGCGCTTGTCGGTTACGCGGGTCAGGCCGCCGGTGCCGGGCAGCACCGCCAGCAGCGGCACCTCGGGCAGCGCGACGGTCGACGAGCCATCGTCGGTCAGCATGATGTGGTCGGTGGCGAGCGCCAGTTCATAGCCGCCACCGGCGCACGCCCCCTTGACGGCCGCGATGTAGCGCTGGCCCGAATTCTCGCTCGCGTCCTCGATCCCGTTCCGCGTCTCGTTGGTGAACTTGCAGAAGTTGACCTTGTGGGCGTGGCTGGCGCCCGCCAGCATGCGGATGTTCGCGCCGGCGCAGAAGACGCGCTCCTTGCCCGAGCGGATCACGACGGCGCGCACTTCCGGATGCTCGAAGCGCAGCCGCTGGACGGCGTCGGCCAGTTCGATGTCGACGCCGAGGTCGTAGGAATTGAGCTTCAGTTCATAGCCATCGAACAGCCCGCCGGTCTCGTCCACGTCCATCACGAGGCTCGCGACCGGCCCATCCGTCTCGATCCGCCAGTGGCGGTAGCGGGCGGGGTCCGTCTGGAAATCGATCTTCTTGGTGTCGGTCATCGGTTCGGGCGTTCCTCGTTATTGTGCCGACACTAGGTCATCACTCGAGCGTCGTGAAGCATTATAAGTTCGCATGTCCCGCCCAACGTCGTGCCCTTCCTGCACAGTATGCATCATAATGCCTCATCGACGGCGATCCGGTCGGCCAGCAGCGCGCGCCAGCGGACAATATCGACACCCATCAGCGCGTCCTCTCCCGATCGCCGCGGGAGGCGCCCCAGGTGCTTGCTGCAATCCTCGATCAGGCGCCGGGTGGCCCGCGCGCGGCCCATGTCGCGCTTCAGGGCGGCGTTGGCGTACTGGATCAGCGCCTGCAGGAGGTGGCGCTCGGGACTGTTCGGGGCACAGTTCATCCAGACCGGCTCCCAGACTTCATGCGCTTCCCAATAGAAGCCGGCTTCGAACAGCGCCATGCCATAGAGGTAGGGGACGTTCTCGCGCCAGGCCGCGGCGTCCGTCCGGGGCGCCACCAGCGCCTTGACCTCCTCGAGCAGCGCCAGTTCCGGCGTCGTGCCGGTGCCGGGCACGTGGCGCGCTTCGGGCAGGGCATGGTCGAGCGCCGGACGGTCTGCAACGAAGGGTGATGGCAGGCGCTCCCTCACGGCGCGGCTCCATCGGCCAGGAAACCGGTGATCAGGGCCATCGTTGCATCCGGCGCCTCGAGATGCGGGGCGTGGGCGCAGCCCGCGAGGTTCATGACGCGGCAGCACGGCGAGCGGCCCGCCGCCTCGGCCTGGGCCTCGGAACCGTAGGGGTCGTCGTTGCCCTGAATGAAGAGCACGGGATGGCGCCAGCGGGCAATCTCGGCGCGCATGTCCCAGTCGTGGAAGGCCGGCGCCAGCCAGGTTTCCGCAAACCCGTAGAAGGCGCAGTCGAC
>CAYGKX010000389.1:0-4286 GCA_964350225.1 uncultured Rhodospirillaceae bacterium
AGGTCCAGGACATCGTCTCGCCGAGGGCGATCTCGACGCCGTAGGGCGGGATCAGCCACAGAACGCCGCCCGCCGTGATCGCGACCAGCATCGTGACAGGCGAGACGGCCAGCTTCGCGCGCTTCAGGAGCACCATGTAGAGGGCCCAGCAGGAGATCGCGAGCAGCATGTAGAGGTCGCCCCAGCCGAAACTGAGCCCCAACAGTACGCCGAGGTTGGCCCGGGTCACGACGATGGCGATGCCGACGAAGCAGAAGACGATGCCAAGCGCCTGCCACCGATTGATCAGCTCCCGCAGGATCAGCCAGGAGAAGAAGACCGCCATCACTGGGACGCCGGCATTGATCAGCGCGGCATTGGTCACGGTCGTGTGCAGGACCGCGAAATAGACCAGGCTGTTGCCCGCGACGAAGACTGCGCTCAGAAGTGCGACCGTCGGCCAGCGGGCGCGGACGACGGGCCAGTCGCGCCGGAGCGCGCTCATGGCGAAGGGCAGGATCATCGCGGCGGCGACGAGATGGCGCCAGAAGGAAAGGGCGACCGGGGGCACGTCCAGATGGGCAAGGCGCCCGACGACGAAATTCCCGCCCCAGCACAGGATGGCGAAGGAGAGCAGGACGTAGGGACTGGTCAGGACGGCCAGCAGGTCCGCGAATCGTTCGCTCGCCGATCCGTGTGTCGTGTCGCTCTTCATCCTCCCCTGCTGATGGCAGACGGGGCGCGGCGGCGCAACCGCCAAAAGGGCAACCAGGCACAGCCTGCCGCGCAGGGCTTGCGGCGTCTCGCCCGGCCACGCCTACGACCGACGCTGGGACAGGAATTCCGCGAGCAGATCGAAGACGAGACGGATACGCCGGCTGCTGTGCAGCTCGCGATGGGCGGTCAGCCAGATGGGAAAGGTGAAGGGAGCCATGTCCGGAAGCACACGCTCCATTCCTGGAACACTCTCTGCAACCTCGTCGGCCATGATGACGACGCCCATGCCGCGCTGCGCCAGTTCCCAGGAAACGACGCCGCTCGCCGACCCGAGCCGGAAGTTGTCGGCGCTTAGCCCGAGCCCGAAGGGTTTCAGCCAATCGATCAACCGGGCGTTGTCGCCGAGGCCGATGATGCTGTGCCGGGCCAGGTCGCCCGGCGCGCCGGGACGACCGTGGCGGTCGAGATAGTCCGTCGCCGCGTAGAAGCTGGCCGTCGCCTCGCGCACCAGCCGCGCGATCAACTCCGGTTGATCCGGCCGCACATGCCGGATTGCGACGTCGGCCTCCCGCAGGCGCAGGTCCTGGATGTCGTTCGTCGCAACGAGGTCGATCTCGAGCCGCGGCGCGGCCTCTCGCAGCTCCTTGAGCGCCGGCGGCAGCATGTAGGCGGCCATGACGTCGGAAGTCGTCAGCCGCACCCGCCCCTCGATTGCCTGGGACTGGCCCGATGCCGAAAGCGAGAGCCGCGCCGCGGCGTCGCGCATCGCCCGGACATGGTCGACCAGTTCCAGGGCGGACGGCGTCGGGACAAGCGACCGGCCGACCCGCTCGAACAGGACGAGGCCCAGCCTGTCCTCGAACGCTGCGACCTGCCGGCCCAGCGTCGGCTGGGTCAGACCGAGCGCACGGGCCGCAGCGGACAGCGAGCCTTCGTCGACCGTCGCGAGAAAGGCCCGGGCCTGGTTCCAGTCGAAGGATACGGCCTGCCAATTCATGCGTTTTTGCATGGTAATTCTACGCAATTCCGTATTTTGGAAACGTCAACGCATATGTATCTCTATGCGCGACGGAGGATGGCAATGCAAGACGCAGCTCGGTTCTGGAACAAGACGGCAGATAAATACGCGCGGTCGCCGGTCGCGGACATGGACTCCTATGAACGGACGCTCGATCGGACGCGCGGCTATCTCTCGCCATCCGACAGGGTCCTGGAGGTCGGATGCGGCACCGGCACGACCGCTCTCCATCTGGCGCCGGGGGTGGCGGCCTTCACCGGGTCGGATATCTCCGAGAACATGATCGGGATCGCGACGGATAAGGCGCAGGCGGCGGGTGCCAAGAATGTCCGCTTCGTCGCGGCCGGTGTGGGCGACCCGGCGCTCGGCCCCGGGCCCTACGACGTCGTCCTTGCCTTCAATCTCCTGCATCTCCTGGAGGATGCCGGCGCCGCGGTGAACTGGATCCATGGGCTCTTGAAGCCCGGCGGCCTGTTCATCTCGAAGACCGTCTGCCGGCCCGGCGCCGGCGCACCCTTCAAGTTCCGGCTGATCAAGCTGGCCCTTCCGCTGTTGCAACTCGCCGGAAAGGCTCCCTTCGTCCGCTTCATGGAGGTCGAGGAACTCGACCGCCTCGTCGCCTCCGAAGGCTTCGAGATCCTCGAGACGGGCGCTTTCCCGGCCGCCCCGCCATGCCGCTTCCTCGTCGCGCGGAAGTCCTAGAGCGGCCGGGCTCCGGGTCCCGGCGTTAGGGTAGGCTCGGGATCAGTCGAACTTCCGCACGTCGTCGATGACCTTGCCGTCGTTGGGCAGGCTGCCGGGCGCCACGACCTCGATGTCGCCGCGGACCTTGCAGACCTCCTGGAAGGTCCTGGCGATTGCCTCTGTCCCGCCGGGCGCCCCGACCGAGGCGATCTCTACCTGGAAGCGGGCAATATCCTTTGCGTCCTCGGCATCGACCGTCAGCCGGGCTTTCGCGATCTCCGGATGGCGCTTGACGACCTCGGCGACCTGTTCCGGGTGGACGAACATGCCGCGCACCTTTGTCGTCTGGTCCGCCCGGCCCATCCACCCCTTGATCCGCATGTTGGTGCGGCCGCACGGGCTTGGCCCGGGAAGGATCGCCGACAGATCGCCCGTTGCGAAGCGGATCAGCGGCGCATCGGGGTTTAGGAAGGTCACCACCAGTTCGCCGACATCGCCCTCGTTGGCGACCGGATCGCCGGTACCGGGTACGAGGATCTCTACGACCTTGTCTTCGCTGACGACCATGCCTTCCATCGCCGCGGTCTCGTAGGCGATGTTGCCCAACTCCGCCGTCGCGAAGGCCTGGTACACGGCAATGCCGCGGTCGTTATAGGCCTGGCGCAGCTGCGGAAAGAGCGGGCCGCCGCCGACCAGCGCATGGGTGATCGAACTGGCGTCCGCCCCCATCTCGTCAGCCTTTTCCAGGATCGTCTTCAGGTAGTCCGGTGTGCCGGTATAGCCCTTGGGCCGGACCTGCTGAATGATCTGCACCTGTTGTTCCGTATTGCCGACACCGGCCGGCACCACCGGGCAGCCGAGCGCGCGGGCGCCGATATGCATGATCCAGGCGCCCGGGGTCAGATGATAGGAGAAGGCGTTGTGGATGATGTCTCCGGCCCGGAAGCCCGCGGCATGGAGCGCCCGGGCCGTACCGTAGAAGTCCGGCCGGGCGGTATTCATTTCATAGAGGGGGCCGGGCGAGGTGAAGATCTCTGCCGCCTGGTCCAGGGGCGCGGCATTCAGCCCGGCGAAGGGCGGATCCGCTCGCATCGGTCCGACCAGATCGTGCTTTCGCGTGACGGGGAGTTGCGCCAGCGCCTCGCGTGAACTGACGCTGCCGGGGGCGACGTCGGCCAGGACCCGGCCGTACCAGGCGCTGCGGTTCTGGGCGATCCCCACGACGTCGGACAGCATCGCCATCTGCTGCCGCTCCCGCTCCGCCGGGTCGCGGGTTTCGAGTGCGTCGTAGAATTCCTCGGCGCTCATATGTTTCCTCCGACAAAAAAGGGCCGACATGGCCGGCCCGGATGGGGTCTGCGGCGCCGTCGGCCCGCCTTCATGCAAGCCAGCGCTTGCGCCGCTTGTAATGCTTCACGTCGCGGAAGCTTTTACGCTGGTCGCCGGCCAGACCGAGATAGAACTCCTTGACATCCTCGTTCTCGCGCAGGCTTTCCGCCGTGCCGTCCATCACCACCCGGCCGTTCTCCAGGATGTAGCCGTATTTGGCATAGCGCAGCGCGACGTTCGTATTCTGCTCGGCGAGCAGGAAGGACACGCCCTCGTTCTCGTTCAGGCGCTTGGTGATTTCGAAGATCTCCTCCACGAGCTGTGGGGCGAGGCCCATCGACGGCTCGTCGAGCAGGATCATCTTCGGACGGGACAGGAGCGCGCGGCCGATCGCGCACATCTGCTGTTCGCCGCCGGAGATGTAGCCGGCGAGCGAGGTCCTGCGCTCGCGCAGGCGGGGGAAATAGCTGTAGACGAGGTCCAGGTCCGCGCGGATCTTCGCGGCCCCGTCGCGCCGGGTATAGGCGCCGGTCATGAGGTTTTCCTCGACCGTCAGATG
>CAYGKX010000390.1:0-4281 GCA_964350225.1 uncultured Rhodospirillaceae bacterium
GAGCTACCTGGGCAAACCGTTACGGCGGGCCGGGCTTATAGACGAAACGTTTTTGCCTGTCCACAGCCTAACGCCGGTCCTCGATCAATCCTGCGATGCACCATCGTTGCGGAGCCTGTCGAACTCCTCCTCTCCCGGCTCTTCCAGGGTCGGAATACGATATCCCTCGCCCAGCCATCGGCCCAGATCGATGTCCGCGCAGCGCTTGGAGCAGAAGGGGCGGAACTCGATCCGGGTCTGTTTCCGGCAGATCGGGCATCTGCTGTTCGGCGGCTCCACACCGCTGCCATCAGCCATCTATGTGCCCTCCTTCTCCGCTCACCACCAACTCTTCCCGCCTCATGTCCGGGCTCGGGACGATCGCCAGGTCGACACCCATGTTCCCGCGGGCCTCGTCCAGCGCGGGCCGACCCGGGCCATCCGTCAGATATTGGGCAACCGCGACCGGAAGCTCAAGCCGTCCGGCGGCTCGGCCCGAGCCATCCCGCCACCGCAGGGCCGTGGCAAGCGCCCTGTGCGCGGCCGTGGGGACACTCGGGACGAAGGGCGGAGCCGACGCCGGGTCATCCGGCTCGCCCGCCAGTCGATCGGCCAGTGCGGGGCGGCGGCGTTCCCGCACGACCGTAACCAGACCGGCGCCGCCCTGCTCCACCTTCGACGTGAAGGGATCTCCTGCCAGCTGTCGCTCCAGGACCTGGGCGAACGCCCTGGCGGTTCGGGCCGTCGCCGGGCCGACCGGGTCCACGACGAGGAGGCCACCCAGCCCGCGCAGGCGCAACTGCCGGGCCACTTCTCCCGCCGCGCGCTTGTTGACCTCGGCGAAGCCCCGGGCGGGATCCCCGTCGATGTCGATGGCGACGAGGGCCTGGGTCGGCTCGATGTGAAGGCGCCCGCCATCGAAAGGCACGACCGGCTCCAGCGCGCCGAGGAACCCATCGGCCACGGCCGGGTCCTCCCACGGCGCCGCAAGGGACAGGCCGAGCTCGACCTCGACCCTCTCGGCAAGCCCGAACTCCGCAACGGCCGCGTCCGCGGAACGCCGCAGGGAGCCCGTGTTGACCGTCAGGCGCGCTGCGCCCATCGACCCGAGCCGTTCCGCGAGACACTCGGCCAGAGGCTCGGTGGCAGGGACAAGCTCTGCCGGTGCGCCAGCCATGCGGGCCTGCCGCTGGGCCGCCGCCAGCCGTCCGACAAGATGCTCCGCCTCCCCCGCCATCTCTGCCCCTTCACCGGGCTCCGCCCGCATCGTGGCAAGCCAGGCACCCGACCCGCCCGGCAAGCCGGCGAGCGCCGAGGAGACCGATTTCCGCCGGGTCTCTCCGACGATACGATGCGACAGGCGCCGACCCGCCTCCCCGGCCAGCAGGATCAGCCGTCGCCCGGCGAACGCGATCCGTCCGCTCGCACGGGCGAGTTTGCCGGGCCGCGCTTCTTCGACGACCTGGACCGCGATGAGTGCACCTTCCGTCGCGGCACGCCCCGTTAGCGCACAGGTGGCGGGCGGTGGGTCCAGCCACACCTCCACGCCGCCGGTCAGGGTCGCCACCGCCTGCGACTTTCCCCGCCGGCCAAGCCGCGCCATGTGGATGGAGCCGAAGAGTTCCGCCGCGGCGTCCCGTCGAAACAGGATGTCCGTCAGCCGGCCATCCGCGTCGACCTGCCAGACCCATGTCTCGCCCGGCACGCGGACGGCACGGACCTCCGCGACCCCGGCGTCAGCCATCGGGGTATCCGGCGCCGGTCAGAAGCTGGTTCACCTCCAATAGCGGCAGCCCGACAACGTTGCTGTAAGACCCGCCGATGTAGGCGACAAAACGGGCTGCCCGACCCTGAATCGCATACCCGCCCGCCTTGCCATCCCATTCGCCGCTGGCGACGTAATCGTCGATTTCCCGCCGCGCAAGGCGCTTGAACCGCACCTGGGTTTCGACCAGGCGCATATGCAATTTTCCGGCCGGCGTCTTCACGCAGATGCCACCCACGACCCGGTGGCGCCGACCTGACAAGAGCTTGAGGCAGCGGCGCGCGGTGGCCGCGTCTTCGGCTTTCGGGAGAATCCGGCGCCCGCAGGCCACGACGGTATCCGCGGCGATCAGGAACGCACCGGTATGGTCTGGCGCGACGGCTTCCGCCTTTTCCCGCGCCATGCGTTCGGCATAGGCGCGCGGCTGTTCGCCCTTCCCGGGCGCCTCGTCGATCTCGGCAGGTTGTATGACGGTCGGTTCGAGGCCGATCTGCCGGAGCAACTCCAGGCGCCTGGGAGACGCCGAGGCCAGCACAAGATCGGCGGTCGGCCGCGGGGCCGACATGGCAGCTACTTGTAGCGGAAGGTGATGCGCCCCTTGGTCAGGTCGTAGGGCGTCATTTCGACATTCACACGGTCGCCCGCAAGAACCCGAATCCGGTTCTTGCGCATCTTGCCCGACGTGTGGGCGAGAATTTCATGCTCGTTGTCGAGCTTCACGCGAAACATTGCGTTGGGCAATATCTCGGTGACGACACCGGTAAATTCCAGAAGGTCTTCCTTCGCCATAAGGTTCCGCTCGTTGATTTCGGAAAGTGGCTCGGAAAATGTGCCGTGGCCCGGGAAACGTCAAGTGTGTTGGCGTCAACCCTCCTGCCCCGTCACTCGGGCTTCGGCCCCTCCGGGAAGCGTTCGAGGATCTTCCGCACGAGGAAATCGCGAACCTCGCGGTAGGCGCCAAGCCGTTGTTCCCGGCTGCCATGAACGATTGTCGGGTCCATCGTGTTCCACAATTCGACGTCGACGGCCATTGTACGGGTCAGTTCCAGCGCCTTGTGATGCGCCTCCGGCGAGAGGGTGATGACGAGGTCGTAGGTCGTGTCCTCGAGGTCGTCGAAGGATTTCGACCGGTGACCGGAGATGTCGATGCCGATCTCGTCCATGACGGCGACCGCGAAACTGTCCGCCTCACCGGCCCGCACCCCGACGCTGTCGACATAGATGCGCCGGCCGTGGATGTGGCGGAGGTAGGCCTCGGCCATCGGCGAACGGATCGCGTTCTGGGTACAGGCGAACAGGACGGCACCGGGCAGCCCCCCCACGCGTCAGCCCCGGATATGCAGCACGCACAGCAGCGTGAACAGACGCCGCGCCGTGTCGTGATCGAGGTCGATCCTGCCTTCCAGGTTGGTTCGCAGAAGTTCCGAGCCTTCGTTGTGCAGGCCCCGCCGGCCCATGTCGATCGCCTCGATCTGGGTAGGGGTCGCCGTCTTGATCGCGTTGAAATAGCTTTCGCAGACCGTGAAATAGTCCTTCACGATCCGCCGGAACGGCGACAAGGGCAGCGGCACCCTGGTGAGCGGTGCATCCGCCAGGTCGCGAATGTCGAAGATCAGCCGGTTTTCCTCGATCGCCAATGTCAGCCGGAAGGGCCCATCGGCGTCGATCGCGGGCGCGAAATGGTTCTCTTCAATCAGATCGAAGATCGCAACCGCCCGTTCATGCTCGACATCGGGGCTCCGCCGGACGACCGATTTCTCGTCCAGGGCGATATCGACGATGCGGGGATCGGTCGCCATCGCCCGCGCGTCAGCCCGAAGGCTCCCGGCCGTCCAGCCGTATGGCGACAGACAGCGCGTGGGCGCCGAGCCCTTCGGCCTCCGCCAGGGTCACCGCGGCGGGACCGATGCGCCCGAGCGCGGCCGCGTCGCAGCCCACGATCGAGGTGCGCTTCATGAAATCGAGTACGCCGAGGCCGGAGGAGAAGCGGGCGCTCTGCGAGGTCGGCAGCACATGGTTCGACCCGGCGACATAATCGCCGATCGCCTCCGGTGTGTGGCGGCCGAGAAAGATGGCACCGGCGTGGCGCACGGCCCGGGACAGGGCCTCCGGGTCGGCGACCGCCAGTTCCAGATGCTCTGGCGCGATCCGGTCGACGAGCGGTGGCGCATCGGCGAGGTCGCCGACGACGATGATCGCGCCATGGTCTTCCCAGCTCGCCCGGGCGATCTCCACCCGCGGCAGCGACTGGAGATGACGGTCGACCGCCCGCGCGACATCGTCGGCAAAACCCGCGTCGTCGGTGATGAGGACCGACTGGGACACGGGATCATGCTCGGCCTGGGAGAGAAGGTCGGCGGCGATCCAGGCGGGGACGTTCGCCCCGTCGGCCACGACGAGGATCTCCGACGGACCGGCGATCATGTCGATGCCGACCCGGCCGAAGACCTGTTTCTTGGCGGAGGCAACATACGCATTGCCGGGCCCAACGATCTTGTCGACCCGGGGTATCGTCGCTGTCCCGTGGGCCAGCGCGC
>CAYGKX010000391.1:0-343 GCA_964350225.1 uncultured Rhodospirillaceae bacterium
TCTTCCACGACACGTCGGTCTGGGTACGCCGCGGGTAGACTTCGTCAAGAGGGGCGCGTGCCTTGCGGTGGGAAGCCTTGCCCTCGGCACAGGGTCCATTTGTCGTTTATTTTTCGTAAAGAAAACGATATTGCGTAAAAATTTCATGCTATACTTGCGCCGACATGGGCAATAGTTATGGCTGTGGGAGCTTCCGCTGCGCGAGGCGGATGGAGAAAAGACATGACGGAACCGGATCGCGACCTGGCACGGGTCATCGTTCTGGGTAATGAAAAGGGCGGGACGGGCAAGTCCACGACCGCCATGCACCTGATCGTCGGCCTGATGCGCGACGGTTTGCGGG
>CAYGKX010000391.1:357-734 GCA_964350225.1 uncultured Rhodospirillaceae bacterium
CGTCGACCTCGACAGCCATCAGGGTACGCTGTCCCGCTACGTCGAGAACCGGAAGGGGTTTTCCGACGCCAAGGGCGTGCGGCTGCCGACGCCCGACCACCATCTCGTCCTCGCCAGCAACTACGAGAACGCCTCCGAGGCGCGGGAGGACGAGCGCGACCGTTTCAACGGCCTGATCCGGACTTTGGAAGCGGACAACGACTATATCGTCGTCGACTGCCCCGGGAACGATACCTTCCTCGCCCGCCATGCCCTGTCGACGGCGGATGTGCTGATCACGCCGATCAACGACAGCTTCATCGACCTCGATCTCCTGGCCAAGGTCGGTGGGTCGCCGCCCCGGGTACTGGGCCCCAGCGTCTACAGCCAGACGGTCT
>CAYGKX010000391.1:744-4276 GCA_964350225.1 uncultured Rhodospirillaceae bacterium
CGCCTCGCGCAACAGCAAGAATGTCGGAACCACCGTCGACCAGCTCGCCGGACGTATCGGTTTCCGCACCTTCGACGGCTTCTTCGAGAGGGTCGTCTTCCGCCAGCTGTTTCTGCAGGGTCTGACCGTTCTCGATCTGCGGGAAGAGGGGACGGAGGTCGCCCTCAACATGTCCCACCTCGCCGCGCGGCAGGAGATCCGGCGCCTGGTCGATACGGTGCGCCACGGCCAGAATGCCGGCCGAGCCCAGTCCGAGCGAGACGAGCCGGAGCCCCGCCTCGCCGTCAGCCTCGGATAGAGCCTGTTCGCGGCCCCCTCTTCGCACGCGGGATCGTTTCCGTCCCCGCCTGAACGGCCTGCAGGAAGCGTCCTCGCCGACATGACGGCGGATGAGGTTGTGTCGTGCGCTGGTGCGCCCCGGCTGGACCAGTCTGCACCCTCGCCCTATGTTTTTTGACAGACTGGATGATGGGACATGGGCAAGGATCGCGACAGAACAGGCAGAATGCCGGCGAATGCTGACGCCGGACCGGGAAATCGCCAGGTGGCGGATTTCCTGGATGCGCTCTCCCGCGCGCCGGCGCCTGTGACCGGCGGCGATGGCGGACGCCTGATCTTCGCGATCGATGCCACGGCGAGCCGGGAGCCGACCTGGGACATCGCCTGCGACATCCAGGCGGAAATGTTCGAGGCGACGGCCGACCTGGGCGGCCTGGAGGTCCAGCTCGTTTTCTATCGCGGTTTCGGCGAATGCCGGGCAAGCGGCTGGGTCGGCAACTCGCGCGATCTCGTGAACCGTATGCTCAAGGTCCGGTGCCTGGGCGGGCGGACCCAGATCCGGAAGGTGCTGCGCCACGCGGTCAGGCAGGCGGAGAAGGAGCGGGTCGGTGCGCTGGTCTTCGTCGGCGACTGCTGCGAGGAGGCGATCGACGATCTGTGCGACCAGGCCGGGCGGCTGGGCCTCCTCGGGGTCAAGGCCTTCATGTTCCATGAGGGCGGCGACCCGGCGGCGGCCCGGGCCTTCCGTCAGATCGCCCAGTTGACGGGCGGGGCCTATTGCCCGTTCGACATCGGCAGCGCGCGGCAGCTCAAGGACCTTCTCTCCGCGGTGGCCGTCTATGCCGCGGGCGGACGCCGGGCGCTCGAGGACTACGGCCGCCGGCACGGCGGTGAGGTCCTGCGGATCACACAACAGATCAAATAGCGCCGATGCCCTATCTCCTCCTGCTGGTGGCCCTGATCGTGGCCTTCATTCTCGCCTGGCCGGTCCTGCAGCGGTCGACACCGGGCCAGATCGCGCGGGGCGCGGGCCTCGTCCTGTTCGGGGTCGCCGTCCTGATCGCCGTCTTTGCGCTCGCGACCGGGCGCCCCAGCTGGGTGATCCTCTCCCTGGTTCTGGGCCTCATTGCGCTGATCCCGCGGTTGGCCGGAGTGTCGGGCGCCGGCGCCCCCCGGGCGGGTGGCCGCCGGCGCTGGAGCAGGGGCAGCGGCGCCTCTTCCATCGAAACGCGCTATCTCAAGATGGCGCTCGATCACGCCACCGGCCGGGTCGAGGGCGAAGTGCTGGCCGGACGGCACGAAGGACGGCGGGTCGAGACCATGTCGACCGACGAACTCGTCGACGTCATCCGGGAGGCTGCCATCGACGACCCGCAGTCCGCGCAGCTTCTGGAGGCTTATCTGGACCGTATCGATCCGGGCTGGCGGGCGGACGCCGGGGCCGGCGGGGGGCGGCAGCAAGGCCCCGGCGGCAAGGTTCGCATGACCCGGTCGGAGGCGCTGTCCCTCCTGGGCCTGGAGGGCGATGCCAGTCCGTCGGAAGTCCGCGCGGCCCATCGCCGACTGATGCGCGAACACCATCCGGACCGGGGCGGTGACGCAGAGTTCGCCGCCCGCCTGAACGAGGCGAAGGAGGTCCTGCTCGACGGCGTCTGAGCGGCACTTTGCGCGCTTGCGCGCCTTTTCGGCTTTGTGGCAGAACACCCCCGCATTGGTCGCCACCCGACACAGCAGGATATGACACAACCGGTTCGAAAAGCCGTGTTCCCCGTCGCAGGACTCGGCACCCGATTTCTGCCGGCAACCAAGGTCCTGCCCAAGGAAATGCTGGTCGTCGTCGACAAGCCGCTGATCCAGTATGCGGTGGAGGAGGCGGCGGCTGCGGGGATCGAGGAGATCGTCCTCGTCACCTCGCGCGGCAAGGAGATGCTGGCCGACCATTTCGATTATCATGCGGAGCTGGTCGACACGCTGAGGGCGCGCGGCAAGGACGCCGCCCTCTCTGTCGTGGAGGCGATCCTGCCCGCGGGCACGAAGATGTCGACGACCCGCCAGCCCCAAGCCCTCGGTCTCGGCCATGCGGTCTTGTGCGCGCGCCACGTCGTCGGCGACGAGCCCTTCGCCGTCATCCTGCCGGACGATCTTGTCCTCGCTGGAACCCCGGTTCTTCAGCAGATGACGGAGGCCTACGCCCAGGTCGGTGGCAATGTCGTGGGCGTCATGGACGTGCCGCGGGAGCAGACGAACCGCTATGGCATCCTAGATGTCGAAAGCGATGAAGGGTGTATCGGCGGGCTCGCCTCGATCCGCGGGCTGGTCGAGAAGCCCGATCCCGCAGAAGCCCCCTCGACCCTTTCGATCATCGGCCGCTACATCCTTCAGCCGGGGGTGTTCGACCTTCTGGAAGGCGGGACGCGCGGGGCCGGCGGAGAGATCCAGCTGACCGATGCGATGGCCGGCCTGATCGGCCGTCAGCCTTTTCACGGCCTGCGCTTCGCCGGCACCCGCTACGACTGCGGCGACAAGGCCGGCTACGTGGCCGCCAACCTCGCCTTCGCCCTGGCGCGCGACGATATCGCCGCGGGGCTCCACCCCTTGATCGACCCGCTGGTCGGCTGACGCCGCCGGCGGCCCACCCGTCTTGCCGAAGAGGCCCCCATGCGTATCGCCATGATCGGAACCGGATATGTCGGCCTCGTCTCCGGCGCCTGTTTCTCGGAGTTCGGCGTCGATGTCGTCTGTGTCGACAAGGATGCCGGCAAGATCGACCGCCTGAACAACGGCGAAATCCCGATCTTCGAGCCCGGGCTCGACACCCTGGTCGAAAAGAACGTCGCCGCCGGCCGTCTTGCCTTCACGACCGACCTCAAGTCCGCGCTGAGGGAAACGGATGCCGTCTTCATCGCCGTGGGTACACCCTCGCGCCGTGGCGACGGTCATGCGGATCTGAGCTTCGTCTACGCCGCTGCGGCCGAGATCGCGGAGGGGCTGGACGGCTATACGGTGATCGTCACCAAGTCGACCGTGCCTGTCGGCACCGGACGCGAAGTCGAACGGATCATCCGCGAAACGCGCCCCGACGCCGAGTTCGACGTCGCCTCGAACCCGGAGTTCCTGCGCGAGGGATCGGCCATCGAAGACTTCATGCGCCCGGACCGGGTCGTCATCGGCACGGCCGGGGAACGGGCCCGGGACGTTTTGCGCGAGCTCTACCGTCCGCTCTATCTCATCGAGAAGCCGATCCTCTTCACCC
>CAYGKX010000392.1:0-4252 GCA_964350225.1 uncultured Rhodospirillaceae bacterium
CGGCTGCACCCAGGGCGATATTGTGCGGGAAGATGGTCGCGCCCACCACATTGGTGTGACCGTGCACGGCGTCGGTGCCCCACATCGTGGGAATGATCGGCTCGCCATCGGCCAGCGGCTGGATGGAAGCTTCGTACATCTCGTCGGCATAGCGCAGCCATTCGGATGCGGGCGCATACTCGTCGCCATAAGGGCCGCCGTTGCCGCCATTCAGGTAGCTGCCGAAAGAGCCGAATTCCGAGATCGTGTCGAAATGGACGCCCGGCTTGCCGTCGGCGGTTTCGATCGCGATGACCCCGGCCAGCGCATCGGCGCCGTAGATGCCGCTCTGCGGGCCGCGCAGAACCTCGACCCGCTTGATGCCGAAGGCGAGAAGATTTGCGAAATCGAACTCGTTGCCGGCGGCCGGATCGGTCGTGTCCATCCCGTCGATGAGGACGAGGATGTGGTTCGCCTCCGCGCCCCGAATGCGGATCTGGGTGAAGCTGCCGAGACCGCCGGAGCGGCTGACGGCGACACCGGGCACGTCGCGCAGGATGTCGGCAACCGTCTGGTCCTGACGGTTTACGATGTCCTGCTGGCCGACAATGGTGACGGAACTGCCGACCTTCCGCTCGTCCTGGGGCAGGCGCCCGGCGCTGACCACGGTTTCGGGCGTGACAACGGTCCCCCCGCCGCTTTGCGACAGGGCGGGAGGGGCCAACGCGAGGCAGCCCGCCGCGGCCAGGCCCAAGGTGAGGATGGATGACAGGATACGCATGTTCTGGACTCCCCCTGGGTGAGATTCGGGAAACCGCGTCACCACAACGGAAGTCGTGTCCGCCTGCCGGGTCACCCCGCCCGACAGATGGGTGACTGGCCGTGCGGCAGGTCTCCTGGCTCGCGGGTCGTCGCGGTGCGCATCGCCTTCCCGGGGGCTCGGCCCCAGTGACATGTTTGATGCGTCCGCTCGCCGCTTACAGTTGCGGGGGCAGCCGTGGCATTGGCGGGGGATCCGCTCCCCTGCCGCACCACGTTCCCTTTTGATCCCCGGGCCGAAGGCCCGTACGGGGAACCGTCACGACGGCGTCATTAAGGGTATGGGACGCGGGCTTGTCAACGCCCGGGGGATCGGCGAAGGCCGCCAGGTGATCCCGCGGCGCGCAAGCAGACGACGACCGTGAGCCCGACGACGACCGCGCCCGCGAGGTTGAGCCAGAGGGCGCCCGGCAAAGCGCGCGGCGGGATGAGCAGTGCAAGGCCCCCGACGCCCATCGCGATCCGCTGCCAGGCTGCGAGCCTGTCGCGGAGAAAGCCCGCGATCCCCACTGTCGCCGCCCAGACACCGACGATCGCGGTTATGACGGCGAGCGCGATGGCGCCTGGCGCGCCGTGCAGGAGCAGGGTCGGCGACAGCACGAACAGGAACGGCACGACATAGGCGGGCCAGCCGAAGCGCACGGCCGCGACCGCCGTCGCCATGGGCGGCGCGCCGCTCAGGCTCGCCGCCGTGAAGGCGGCAATCGCGACGGGGGGCGTGATCATCGACAACATGCCGAAATAGAGGACGAACATGTGCGCGGCCATGGGCTCGATCCCCAGCTTGATCATGGGCGGCGCGGCCAGGGTCGCGAGCAGGAGGTAGACGCCCGTCGTCGGCATCCCCATCCCCAGGATCATGCAGACCAGCGCGGTCAGGACCAGCAGCAGGGCGAGGCTCTGTTCGCCCAGCTGGATCAGGACGAAACCCAGCGAGAAATCGAGGGCGGAGCGCTGGAGGATGCCGATGATCATCCCGGCGACGGCTGTGATCGCCAGGATGTCGACGACCGTGAAACCCGTATTGCGGAAGGCGGCGAACAGCGCGCGCGGGGTCAGCCGTTTGCCGGCATAGCTGAAGATCGAGGCGACGACGATCAGGACGGCACAGGCGGCGAGCGCCGCGAGGGCGGCTTCCTCGTTGTAGTAGAAGAGAACGAAGATCAGGACTGCGAAGGGCAGGACGAGGAACCAGCCCTCGCGAAGGACCTTGCGGGCGAGGGGGACGGACCCGGGCTCCAGCGGCTTGATGCCGCGCTTGCCGGCTTCCAGATCCGTGTTCACGAAGACGGCGAGATAGAAGAGGAACGCCGGAACCAGCGCCGCGAGAATGACGTCCTGATAGGTCGCGCGGGGAACATATTCGACCATCAGGAAGGCCGCGGCGCCCATGATCGGCGGGGTCAGCTGCCCGCCGGTCGAGGCGACGGATTCGATGGCGCCCGCCACGGTCGGCGGATAGCCGGCGCGGGTCATCATCGGGATCGTCAGGATGCCGGTCGACGCGACGTTGGACACGGCGCTGCCGGAGATCGATCCGAACATGGCCGACGCCGTGACGGCGATCTTCGCCGAGCCGCCGCGATAGCGCCCGACCAGGGCGGAGGACAGGCCGATGAAGAAATCCGATCCGCCGGAATGCAGCAGCAGGTGGCCGAGGAAGACGAAGATGATGACGATGGTCGTGACGATCAGGAGCGGTCGCCCGAACATCGCCGTCGTGTCCAGCCCAGCATAGCGCACCAGTTCGGCGACGGTCGACGGCCGTGCCTGCATCTGTCCGCCCAGCATGTGCCCGAGAAGGGCGTAGGCGATGAAGAGGGCCAGGACGACGAGAAGGCTGTAGCCCGCCGCCCGGCGCAGCGCTTCCGCCGCGAGAAGGACGAGCACGCCGCCCAGCACCAATGTTTCCACCGGATGGTAGAAAGCGTCCTCGGACAGGACCTGGAACCGCACGAACAGCCAGACGCCGGCGACAATCGAGATCAGGGCGAGCAGGATGTCGAGCGGCGGCGCGCGCCGGCGCGGGCCTTTCCCGAAAGCGGGCCGGCGCAGGAAGATCACCGCGAAGGCCAGCGCCAGGACGATGGCGATCATCTGCTCGGCATAGAGGTCGATCTCGCCGAACAGGATCGGCCAGCCGGTCCAGACAATCGCGATCAGGGTGACGGCGCAGGCCGCGACGGTACAAAGGTGCCGTACGACAGGAGCGTCCTGCAGGACGGCGTCTTTCGGGTCTTCCGATGCGTTTCCGGACTGCTTGGCGTCGGAGGGAGCTATTTGCTCCCCTGCCATATGCCTTTTTCCTTGTAGAACTTGATGGCGCCAGGGTGGAATTCCAGCCCGATATCCTTGCCCATGCCCGAGGACTTGAACAGGCGCCAGAGCGGCGCGGCCGCCCGCATGTCGGCCTGGTTGTCATGCAGCGCCTTGACCATCTTGTAGACGGTCTCGTCGGAGACGTCCTTTCCGGCGAAGAGCATGTAGTCGAAGGCCAGGATATTCTTGTCGGCCTCAAGTCCCGGCAGGCGCTTGGACGCCTTCATGGGCATCGGATACGCCTGCGGCAGCCATTTCCGCAGGGCGTCCATCGCCTTCGTGTCGGGGTCGACCCCCAGGGCGCGGACCGGGCCCACCGACGCTTGCATCTCGAAGGTCGGCTTGGAGCCTACCGCCGCAATGGCCGCGTCGATCGTGCCGCGCTTGAACCCGTCCCACATGCGGGGAAAGTTCGGGATCCGCACATAGGTCGCATCGGCATATTTCAGCCCGGCGTTGGCGAAGAAGGCGTTGACGATGTAATTGCCAAGCGCGCCTTTCCGGAAGCCCGGCATCTTTTTGCCCTTGAGGTCGGCCAGCGTCTTGATGCCCGACTTCTGCGAGACGTAGAGCGCGATGCGGAACGGGAAAAGGACCGCCACCATGCGGAGGTTCGGGTTCGGCCGCCCCTCCGACATGCCGGTGCCCTTCACCGCATACCAGGCCTGAAAGATGTTCGAGACACCGAACTCGATCCGCCCGGCATTGACCAGCGGAATATATTGCGACGTGTTGCCATATGGCTGCGGCCGCACGGTCAGGTCCGATTTCGCCGACGCGACCTTGGCGATGGCTGCGGACACCTGCGCGGTCGCGCCGCCCTTGGTTGTGCCGATACCCACATTCTGCGCGACGGCCGGTGCAGTGCCGGCCAAAAGGATCGCACCTGCGGCGATCGCCGTTCTCATGGTCATGACTGCCTCTTCCTGTTCCACCGGTATCCGGGCTCTCCGGCCCGCTTATGTATACAAGACTAGGCTATCCTCACGAGACGGCAAGAGGGGATTTTGGAAGCGCGGGAGCCCTCAAATCTCTCCTACACATGGGGAGATGGGAAACCCGGCGGCACCCGCTTGGCGTCGAATACTTTACCGCGTCTTCGCCTTGGCGCCCCATTCGCGGCCCTTGAACAGGA